>JALTNN010000113.1 GCA_027000685.1 Microcaldota archaeon | reverse complement strand
GCGTACGTCGTGCTCGACGGTGCCCAGAGCGTTCCGCACGTTCCCATCTCCGTGAAGGAACTCGGTGTCGATGCCCTCGCCTTCTCCGCCCACAAGATGCTCGGTCCGATGGGAATGGGAGCCCTCTGGATGAGAAGGGAGATACTCGAGGAAGCCGAGCCCTTCCTTCTCGGCGGAGACATGATTAAGAACGTCCACTGGAAGGACGGTGAGATAGAGGTGGAGTGGAACGAGCTCCCGTGGAAATACGAGGCTGGAACGCCGAACGTGGGAGGGGCTGTGGGATTCATGGAGGCTGTGAGATACCTCCAGAGGTTTGGGATGGAGAGGATACTACCCCATGAGAGGGAACTGGCACTCTGGACAAAGGAGGAGCTCGAGAGGATGGGCTTCAACGTGTTAGGTGGTGAAAAGAGGGGAGGTGTTGTGGCGTTCTGGAAAGAGGGTGTAGATCCGCACCTCCTAGCCATGAAGCTTGGAAAGAGAAGCGTCTGTGTGAGGAGCGGTTACCACTGTGCCCAGCCACTCCACGAGAGGATGGGAGTGAAGGGATCTGTGAGAGCGTCCTTCTACCTCTACAACGATGAGGAAGACGTCGAGAAGTTCCTCGAGGTGCTGAGGGAGGTGGTGTGATGGAGATCGACATAAGGAAGGCGGGCCACGGCTGTATAGACAACCCTGTCCACGTGTTGTCGGATATTCTGGCCAAGGGCGTTCCCGTCAAGGTGCTGCTGAGGAAAGATCAGAAGGAGCTCGTAGAGGAGCTCCTCGAGATAGCGGAGTACAGGGTGTTGGATGAAGAAGACAGGGGGGACCACCTCGTCATAGTGGCGGAGAAGGAAAATTCTTGAAACGTCGAAGAGCCCGTCTCGGCTTTTTAACCCTTGGGCCCTCCCTCTCATTCGCATGTTGAAGGAATTCCTCTCCACCTGGGTTCCCGTGATCAATGAGAGGCTCGAGACGTTCTTCAGGGAGAAGGAGGCACTACCCCGGAAGTTCACAGAGATAAACAGCAGGACCATCGATTTCATACGGGACTTCACGCTCTCTCCCGGAAAGAGGGTGAGGCCCGTTCTTGTGATCGCGGGCTACCTCACGAGGGAGGAGAATGTTCCAAACAGCGTGCTCGACGTTGCGACAGCTGTCGAGATGTTCCACGCCTTCCTCCTCACGCACGACGACTTCATGGACAGGGATGAATTCAGGAGGGGGCAGCCAACGGTGTGGAAGAGGTATGAGAACCTCGGGGTGTCAAGACACCTCGCCTACTCCCTTGCCGTGGTCGCAGGAGACCTCCTCTACACCTACGTGTTCCAGAGGATTCTCGGTACGGATCTCAGCCCGGAGAAAAAGCTCGGCGTCATCGAGAGGCTCCTCGAGACCATGGAGCTAACGGGTTACGGCCAGAACATAGATCTCTACCTCACAGAGATGCCCCTTGAGAAGGTCCGGCTCGACAACGTCCTCCTCCTCTACGAGCTGAAGACAGGTGTGTATACGATCTCGTTCCCCCTCACGCTCGGTGCATGGCTCGCAGGTTGCGACGAAAGCACGCTCAAGGTTCTCCACGACTTCGGAGTGAAGGCGGGGACGGCGTTCCAGATACACGACGATATTATCGGGGTTTTCGGGGATCCGGAGAAGACGGGCAAGCCGGTGGGGAGTGATATAAGGGAGGGGAAGAGGACGTTCCTCATAGTTGAGGCGTACAGAAGGGGAAGCGAGGAAGATAGGAGGGTTATAGAGGAGTTCCTCGGAAGAGAGGATGAGGGGAGCGTGAGAAGGGTAATGGAGATCATAGAGAGCACGGGTGCCCTCGAAGAGGCAAGGCGCCTCGAGAAGTCCCTTACAGAGGAGGCTGTCGCCCTCCTCGAGCCGCTCGATATCAGGGAGGATATAAAACAGTTCTTGAAGGAGTTCGCGGTTTACCTCATAAGGAGGGAGAAGTGAGCCTTTGGAGAAGGAACCTGTACACCTCCTCCCTGTTCTCCTCCGTGATGGTTATAAGCTCCGCCCCGAGTTTCAGGCTCCACTCCCCCGCGATTTTCCTGTGGACGGTTGCGAGGAAGATTTTGGATCGCTCCGCCGACCTGACCACAGCGTTCCCGAAGCCCGGGTGTTTTAACTCCATGGGTCCTATCTCATCCACGAAGACTATCTCTTCACATCCCTCAAGCCACTCAATAAGCCTCTCTACCCCTTCCAGGAACACGCCGTACTTTCCCACGCGGGGCGGACCTCCTCCCACCCTCGCCACGGGAACCCTTTCGCCGGTCCTTATATTCACGCCGTCGAACCCGATCCTCCTCCCCCTCTCCCTCACCTCCTCCGTGTAGAAGCCGCATACCCGTACACACTCGCTCAGCCGTTTTACAAGGGTCGTCTTACCCACACCAGGCCTTCCTGTGATGAGGATCCTCAAAACATCACCCGATGTCGAACGCTAATAGGAGACGTGTAGGGTTGTTCGTGGAGAACACGAGCTCAAGTCTGTTGTCCCCATCTATATCACCCAGCGAGCCCTTGGCACTTCCTACACTGGGAAGAGGCTCGCAGGACGTAATAGCCCACTTTCCATCTATGAAATCGTGGAAACACACTTGGGCTGTCACAGGTGTAGATACCGTTAGGAACTCGTTTCCACCATCACCATCAAAGTCTGCAGAAAGGATGTTGCCCCCGTAGCTCACCTGGTGAGTAGAGTTGTAATCAATATTCTCTGTGGCACAGACTACCCAGCCTGTCCTTATTCCTGAGAATGAGTCTAAAGGCTGGATATCTTGCAGATCAACGGGATAGAGACCGTTTATCTCCACGAACTTTCCTTCCCAACGATACCGGATTTGTGAGTTGAGGACGTCGAACACCTCTATAAGACCGCTGAGAAGGACGTACCACTTCCCGTTTTGATAAACAGGCACCAGGTTCGCTACTTTACATCCCTGTGGTTGTGAGATTGTTGTGTCATACTCCACGGTATATTGGGACCAAGCGAGAGGTGTGCCGTCGAAAGAGAACACTGCCATTGCAAGCGGCACGTAGGTGATGTCATTCGATGTTAGACCTGGAATATGACATACGTTCATAAGGATCTCGGGTTTGCCATCCTCGGTCATATCGAAGAGTGTGAGTTTTATACTAGGGAATAACCCAGAACTTCCTCCTGTTACGTTACAACTAGTATCGTACCAACGACTATAGTACTCCCCGATACCCCAATTCTTCTCGAGCGTACCGTTCTCAGATAGGACATAGAGTGTTCCGCTAGTCGTAAAGATAACTTCTTTTCTTCCATCAGCGTCAACGTCCCCCACCACAGGGAGAGAGTTTATGTAGCCGCGGACCCCTACCTCAGGCACTACGAACTCCCAGACCTTGGTCCCCTCTAATGTGATGAAAGAAAGTAAGTTCTCAATAGGAACAAGCAGTCCGTACGTTCCACCTAATTCTGCAGGCACTGGCCCACTATGACCCCAGGTTATGGTACGCCGCAAGAATATTGATGTTTTGAGGGTCCCATTACCCTCGTAAACGTCTAGGTACATGTTGTACTCTCCGAAGATCGGTAACGGTGTGTACCTGTACATCGCGATCTCGAGAAGTCCGTCGTCGTCTAGATCCCAAATAGATGGGTTTCTATACAGCTCTTCCGTGGTTTGTGGAACGATCGTATAGTCCAGGTTGTTCCCCTCATATATGAGGAGGACGCTCTCGTAAAGATTTCCTCCTTCGTAAAGGGAGTTCGTGAAAGCTATCTCCACGTTTCCGTCCGCATCGAGATCGGCGATAAGCGGGTAGGAGAAGCTGACGGCAGCGTAATCCCTAGAGACCGCAAACTTAAGGGTAGGTGTGGAGGAAGCTCCCACGAGCTCGTCGGGAAAGATGGTCGAAGAATTATAAACGTCTCTATAGCGTAATGTCCACCAGGCCTCGATGGGTGCTCTCATTACCTGAACAGTCACATAGGCGTAACGGAAGAAAGTGGTGTTCTCGTCAAGGCGAAGGACGGCAGCAACCCCTATCATGTAACTCCCCTCAGTTGTATAGGTACATACTGCATTTGTCTCGGTTAGATCAATGTAGTCTGGTTGGAAGCCCCCCGTTATATCACAGTCCACCCTGTACGTCGGTGATTGTTGTGCGTCCGTCCAAGATGTCCACTCCACGTATACGTTGGCTACGGGGGTAAGGTAGAACACGTCGTTGTTCTGGGGTGATGTTATGGTGAGGAACAGCTCTGGTCCGGGCTGTGTGGGTTGTGAGGGGGATGTTGGCCTTTGGGATGTCTGAGTAGTAGGGGTAAGGGCTTCTTCTATACCCCTTTGGATTGTAGAAGCTGGCCCGAAGAGTGCATTCCACACTAACAGAAAGATGAGGATCACCCCGCTTAAGAGAATTAGATATTCGAAGCTCCCCTGGGTATGTGCCATCCTCCATATGTTGCTTAACCGCCATTTAAACGTTACGGCCCCGCCGGGATTCGAACCCGGGACCTTCGCCTCCGGAAGGCGACGCGCTATCCAGGCTGCGCCACGGGGCCCTGAAGAAAGTTTGCAACATCGGGTTTAAAACGATGGGACGGAACTTCTAACATGAACAGAAGGGTGATGAGGATCCTCTCGGAGAGCGATGTCGTTCTCGAGGTGCTCGACGCGAGGTTTCCAGACCTGACGAGGATAAGGAGTATCGAGGATTATGTGAGGAAGAAGGGGAAGGGACTCGTTTTTGTTCTGAACAAGGTGGATCTCGTTCCGAAGGAGTACGCCGAGGACTGGAAGAGAATATTATCGAAGGAAGCCCCTACAGTCTTCGTTTCGGCGAAGAACAGGTGGGGCACGAGGATACTCAGGAGAACGATACGGAGCATGACGGATAAGAGGCCTCTCTACGTGGGGGTCGTCGGCTACCCCAACGTGGGGAAATCGTCCATCATAAACGTCCTCGTGGGGAGGCACGCCGCTGGGGTCTCCCCACGTCCAGGATTTACCCGGGGCGAGCAGCTCGTGAGGCTTGCGAGGGGAATTTACCTCATCGACACACCGGGTGTGGTAGACACGAAAGACGAAACTCTCCTCCTTCTCGTGGGAGGGCTTGATCCCGGGAAGGCGAAGAACCCCGAGCTCGCGGCCCACATACTCCTCACAAACCTTCACGCCATGGGAGAGATTGAAGCGGGATCCCTCGAAGACTATGCGAGGGAGAAGGGGTTCCTGCTCAAGGGAGGCGAGCCGGACCTCAGGAGGGCCGCCGTTGACGTTCTCAGAAGGTTTCAGAGGGGGGAGATAGGGGGCTCATACGAGTGGATGAGAGAGGTTGACGGCCTCCTCAAGGGTGATGACGTAGCCTGACTCCTTCTCCGTGAGGAGATAGACGGGTATGAAGAACCAGCCCCTGTAGGGGTATTTCCAAGCGAGGTATAGTTCTGCCCCGCTCCTCCTCCTCCACTCCAGCATCTTTTCCATCTGGTGATGTGGTATGACCACTTCTTTCCTCTTCCACGCCTTGCACTCGAACGCTATGACCCTCCCCTCCCTTATGGCTATAATATCCGGTGAGTAGGTGGTCCCCGAGCCCGCCGACCTCACCACGGCATAGCCCCTCTTCCAGAGCAGCTCTGCGAGCTCCCTCTCGGCACGGGCACCCTTTTTATAGCTCATACATCCCACCTTCAAGCGGCGATTAACTGTGCCGAGGTTGTGTACGCATAAATATTCCCGTCGGAGTCGTGGACCACGAAACCACACCCCTCCACACCCGCGAAGGGACCTACACAAAACACAACAGGCGGGGTGTCGATCCGGAGCCCCGCTGTAACAAGTCTGAGGGGGTTCCCCGTCGCCCCGTCTATCACGTAAATGTTACCGTCCAGCCCGGATACAACGACGTCGAGACCTGTGCTATTCTCTATATTGAAGAGGAGTGCGGGTGCTCCCCCCACCGGGATTTTGGTCTGCGTCCAGAACACAACACCGTTGTTTTCGAGGGCATAGACGTTGTTTTCCATAACGACGACGATCTCTACATTCCCGTCGTCGTCGAGGTCGCCCACCGAGGCCGGGGACAGGGCCGGACCTAAGGTTGTACTCCACTCCACCCTCCCTACCTCGAGGACGTACAGGTTGCCCTCGCGCGTTCCCGCTATTATCTCTATGTTCCCGTCCCAGTCCACGTCGTAGAGCACAGGTGTTACATCTGCTGTACCGCCGGTACTGAACCGCCACTCCACAGCTCCGTTATGACCTACCACATAAATGTTCCCGTCGGTACTCCCGACCACAACTTCGCCGAGACCATCACTGTCGACGTCTCCGACGGCAGGCGACGAACCACCCACGTCGATCGGGAGGTACCACTCGAGAACGCCTATGGGCGAGAGGACATACAGGTTTCCGTCCAAGCTACCGAAGACGACCTCCAGATTACCGTCTCCGTCTATGTCCCAGACCGCCGGAGAGGTTCGGATGGGGCCGCCTACCGTGTAACTCCATAGAACGCCCATGTTATTCTCCAGAACCCGGAGTACGTTGTCCTCTGCCCCAAAAATAATCTCTAACTTGTGATCCTCGTCCAGATCCGCCACTGTCGGAGTAGAGAGGATGGGATATCCCACGGTGAAGACACGTTCGACCGTCCCCGTGTTTCCTACCACATAGAGGTTACCGTCCCAACCCCCAACGATCACTTCAAGGTTGTAGTCTTCGTCGATATCTACGTAGACCGGTGTGGAGTCCACGGCGTTCACGTCAGAGGGTGTACCCGTGCCGAGGCTCCATTTTAGAGAAATACTCGTCCCGATACCGTTCAAACCTGTATGAAAGGAGTTTTTCCTGCTGATGTCAACCATATAAGTGGGTGAGGGCCTGTAGACCGAGGGAAGCCTTCCTGCTGTGGCCCCACCCCTGCCCAAGTCATTAGTGTCAAGCGTGATCACGCCGAAGTCGGCCGTGGCCACCACGAGCTCAAGCCTCCCGTCGCCGTCCACCTCGGCTGGCACGACTTGATATAAGGAGAAATCTCCCAGGCTGTACCTCCAGAGGGGGAGGAGGCTTCCACCCCCGATTGTATACACAGCGACCTCATTGGAATATAGCGAAACAGTCACCTCCAGATTCCCATCTCCCGTGAGATCAGCTAAGACGGGTGTTAGGGAACTGGCACCCAAGAAAACCTCACCGAGTAGGGAAATAGTGGATGCAGTTGTATCGAATCTCAGCAGGTACAGATTGCTGTCTCGTGTGCTGTTGCCCACCGTCACGAGGAGGATCTCGGGGTTTCCGTCCCCCTCAACATCTCCAACCGCAGGCGAGGTTGTCACGGACGCGGACGACGATACCGTGGGTGGCTTGTAAGACGTGACGATGTTTCCCGACCCGTCCAACACAAGTATGTTGGCATCGTCCAAGGTCAAGACGATCCAGTCACCCACACCTCCGAGGTCGTAGAAGACCGCTGGTTTTGACGCTGTCCTGCCGACGGGATAGTCGTACCACCAGAGCACGTTCCCATTCGCGTCGAAGAGTATGAGGTTCGTATCAGTGAGTACCGCGATCTCCAATACGCCGTCGCCATTAATATCCCCCACGCTGACGTCTGTTTCGTAGAAGCCAAAATTGCGCCTCGCAGGCGATCTCCATTTCAGCACGCCATCAGCTCCGAAGACATATAGGTTATCGTCCGTGGCATGCACTATCACCTCATACACCCCGTCGCCCTCAAGGTCAGCCGCTATAGGAGCCCCGTACACGAACCCTCCCAACGTTGTACTCCACTTTAGAATTCCGCCCTCTCCTAAGACGATTAGTTGTCCGCTCCCGTCAACCACAATCACTTCAATGACACCGTCCCCCTCGAGATCCCACACGGTGGGAGCTGAGTACGGCGGACTAGAAAGGGTGTATCTCCACAGCATATCGCCGTTGGCCTCCATCACGGTCACTTCTGACGTTTTGGCTACCTCAGTGGCCATCACGATTTCGTCCAGACCGTCGTTGTCCAAATCGGCTGTCACGTAATAGGGAGTGTACAATTTCAGCGGGGTTCTATACTCGTGTAGGGCGCGAACCCGTGGCCCACCACCCCCTGTGGTAGTACTGGGGATAGTATTTGTCCCTTCGGTATCATATCTCACCAACGGCCACCGCGCGAAGGTGATCCCCTGTCCGCCTGTAACACTACCGGAGGGTACAATAGTGATGGTGGTGTCGACCACGGGATACGTTCTCACCCCATTTACGAGGACTTCAATCTCGTACGTGCCAGCTGGGAGGTTGGTATCAAAGACAACAGTACATCTTCCCTCAGCCGGCACGTACGCACCGCAACCGCTTGTGCCCCTGTAGTGTTCCACGACCTCACCATTCTGTCTGACGTAGAGTGAGAAGTTTGCAGGGACGGACCTTCCATTCGGGTTGCTCACCGTGGCTACGACATTACTGTCGTTTACTTCTAAACGTATAAGCAGAAGGGGACGGATTATGACCTCTTCGTCCCCCTGCGGGGCATACAGCTGCTGTAACTGCATCATTAAGTAGTACACGCCTAGGATGAGCACCAGTACAATCAGAACGAGTACTACCGAGCCGATGGTCTCTTGGTCGCCTCGCACTCTATCACCTTTTAAATAACACTGGTTAGTAGCTTAAAAACAGTTCCCGGGGAAGAATAAATAGCTGCGCCCAGGGTGGCCGGCGGATCGGTGAAACCCGGTCAACGGGGCGCAGCACATCCC
>JALTNN010000112.1 GCA_027000685.1 Microcaldota archaeon | reverse complement strand
ACATCATAGCGTCGGGCGGCACCATGGCGAGGGCGGCTGAGTACGTACGTGCCAGGAGGGTGATCTTTGCAGCTGTTCACGGGGTTTTCTCGCCCGGTTGGGAGAGGTTGAAGAAGGTAGGAGAGGTTGTGGTAACGGACACGATAGAGAGGGAGGAGAGCAGGGTGAGTGTGGCGGAGACCGTAGGTGAAGCCCTGTGAGGGTTATAGTTATCGAGGGGCACGAGGCACACAGGCATCCCGGACATCCTGAGAGGCCAGAAAGGGTGGAGTGGATAGTAGAGAGGATAGGATACGACGGGGTGTGGAGGAGGGCTGACGAGGAGCTCGTGAGGAGGGTTCACGACCCGGAGTACGTGGAGAAGGTCAAGAGATATGTGGGGTGGCTCGACCCGGACACCTATGTATCGTCCGGGACGTTTGAGGTGGCTGTGAGGGCGTTCACCGCGAGCGTGATGGCACCAGAGAACACCTTCATCCTCACGAGGCCTCCGGGGCACCACGCCGGGAGAGGAAGGGGGATGGGCTTCTGCATATTCAACAACGCGGTAGGTGCCTCGCTGAGGGACGAAAAGGTCGGGATCCTCGACATTGACGCCCATCACGGGAACGGTACGGAGGAGCTCCTCCGGGAGAACGCCGTCTATGCCTCCGTCCACATGGGGGCAGGCTATCCCGGGACGGGGAAGACCTCTGACGAGAGGAGGTTTAACATGCCTGTGTTTCATCCGCTCACGGACGACGGTTTTGTGAGGTTCCTGGAAAAGGCCTTTGAGTTCTTCCGGAAGGGCGGCGTGGAGTTCGTGGTAGTATCCCTTGGCTTCGACGGATTAGCGGAGGACCCGCTGACATATTTTTCCCTAACACCAAGGGCGTTCTTTGAGCTCGGTAGAAGACTGAGGGAGTGGAGCTGGAAGGCTGTGCTGGAAGGAGGGTACTCGAGGAGGATCGGGGAGGCCGCGGAGGAGTTTGTGAGGGGGCTGGGATGATTACATGCGGGAGGGTGGCCTCATGGCGAGGAGCTCCTGACCCGTCTCGAGCACGTTTTTCACAGCGGTGACGAGCCAGAGGCGGAAGCCCTCCCTCGGATCTCCGAGGACCCTGTTGTGGTCGTAGAAGTTGTGGAACCTTGTCGCGAGGTCGAGGAGGTACCTCGCGAGAACATGGGGGGAGTACCTCCTCGCGGACTCGCGGAGGACGATGGGGAACCTTGCGATGAGCTTGATGAGCCTCCACTCGGCGTCGTCCGGTGGCAGGAGCTCGAACGGTCCGGACTTCTTCTCGAGGATGTTCCTCGCCCTGACGTAGGCATACTGGACGTAGGGACCGGACTCACCCGTGAAGCTCGTCACGTCCTCCCACCTGAACCTCACGTCCTTGTTGAGTTCCGTCTTCAGCATCCAGAACACGACGGAGGAGACGCCTATTTTCTCGGCGTCCTCGGGGGAGTACGTGCCCCTCCCCTTCATCTCAGCCGCCACCCTCTCCACCGCGGTGTCGAGGATGTCCTCGAGGAAGATGACCTGCCCCCTCCTCGTGGAGAGCCTCATTCCCTCGACGTGCACCATACCGAAGGAGACGTGGACGAGCTCTTTGTTTATACCGAGCTTTCTGGCAATGGTGAAAAGCTGCCTGAAGTGGAGAGACTGCTCTATGGCCACCACGTAGAGGAGGGCATCGGGCTCGAACTCCTTCACCCTCCAGAGGAGGGAGGCCAAGTCACGGGAGAGGTAGATTGTCGTTCCATCGCTCTTGAGAAGGACTGGATGGTTCAAACCTTCCTTCTCGAGGTCCGCTACTATGGCTCCCTTTTTCTCTCCTTCTTCCCACACCTTCGCAATCCCCTTCTCAAGCAACTCCTGTGAGATCCTCCTTGCGCCCTCCACGAACTCGCTCTCGCCTGTGACGACGTCGAAGCTCACGCCGAGCCTCCTGTATATCCTCTCGAAGCCCTTCAGGGACAGCTCCTTGAACCTCTCCCACAGCGAGACGTTCTCAGGGTCGCCGGCCTCGAGCTTTTCAAGCTCTCTTCTCGCCTCTTCCTCGAGCGAGGGATCTTTCTCCACCTCTTCGTGGAACTTCACGTATATCCTCAGGAGTTCCTTTATGGGGTCTTCTTCGAGGGCTTTCTCGTCCACCCAGCGGCGGTAGGCCACTATGAGGGCCCCGAACTGGGTACCTATGTCCCCGAGGTAGTTCAGGCCCACCACTTCGTTGCCGAGGTACGTCAGGATCCTCTTCAGGCTCTCGCCCACAATAGTGCTCCTGAGGTGGCCCACGTGCATGGGCTTGGCGATGTTCGGGGAGGAGTAGTCGATGACGTAGCGTCTTCCCTCCTCCCCGCGGCCGAACCCGGGGGAGACGGCCTCTTCCCACAACCTCTTCACGAACTCCTCGCGGTCGAAGAAGATGTTCACGTAGCCCCCCTCGGGGACGGCCCTTTCAACGAGGGGGTGCTCGATCCTCTCGGCTATCTCGCGGGAGATCTCGGCCGGTGATCTCCTGAGCACCCTGGCAAGCCTGAAGCCGAGGGGAAAGGCGTAGTCCCCCTTCCCCTCCGGTGGGATCTCGCCCCTCACGGGGACCCCAGCGAGAGAGGACACGTACTCCTCCACTTCCCTGTACGGGTTCACAGTTTGAGAATGCCGAGTTCTGCTTTTAACTCACACACCCTGCAGACCTCTCCGGATGCGGGCTCACCACACACCCTGCACATCCCCGGCTTCTCGGTGTACACGCCCTTCAAGTCCTCCACGAGGCGGAGGAGGGACCGGAGAAGGGCGTACTTCGTGCCGGGGTACATCTCCTCCATCCCGTTCAGGAACTCCCTTATCTTCCAGCGTGGGGAGAGCCTTGCATAGGGACACTCCACGTATGTTCTGGGATATATGTCATTAAGGAGGGCGTATATCGTCACCTCTTTCTCCGGAACCTCGTAGAAGAGCTTCACTCTCTTTATGAAGCCCTCGTGCGAGCGGACGCCCGTCACGGGGCCGAGCCGTGGGATCTTCTTCACCTCGCCCCTCGTGAGGTCGAGGAGGAACGTCTGGACAACGTCGTCCAGGTTGTGGGCCGTCACGAGAACTGTTCCGCCCATCTCCTTGGCGGTCCTATTAAGGAGATACCTCCTTACAACCCCGCAGTAGGTGCAGGGCCTGTAGCTCAGCCCCCTCTCCTCCCCTATCCTCACGAGCTCGTCGAGGGAGTGTCCCAATTCCTCCCTGAAGCTTATGATCCTGTACTCCACACCGAGTTCCTCCGCCACTCTGAGGAAGTCCCTTATCGCGATGTCCCTGTAGCCAGAGATCCCTTCGTCCACGAGGAGTGCCGTTAGCTTCCAGCCCGGGACCTTCTTCGAGAGGTTGTGAAGGTAGTGGAGGGCAGACAGGGAGTCCTTTCCACCAGAAACGGCCACGACGATGTGCTCCCTCTTGCCGAAGAAGCGGAACTTCCTTATGGTCTTCCTCACCCTCGAGTCGAACCACCTCAGGAAGTGCTCTTCACAGTAACAACGTCCCTCGTACCTCGCACAGTAGATGGCCTCCCTCCCACACACAGAGCACTCAGCCACCCGAGACCACCGGCACGAAGGTTACCTCGTCCCCCTCGCTGAGGACGTAGTCGGGTGGGACAACCTTTCCTCCCACCGAGGGTATGTACTCCTCTGGTGACAGTCCGAGCTCCTTCATGAGCTCGAGCACTGTTCCCGCGGAGGTGTCCACCTCCCTCCATTCCCCGCCGAGTGTCCTCCACCTCACTCTCATCGTTAAAAGGTGGACGTGCTACTCTTTATAACGTGTACGAGTTCGGGGAGCACACGGCTGACATCATCGTCAGGGCGTATGGGAAGGACTGGAAAGAGGTCTTTGAGGCGCTGGGAAAGGCCCTCTTTGCCGCCATGCTCGACATCTCCGCTGTAAGGCCTGAAGAGTGTAGGGAGATACACGTGGAAAACGAGACGCTGGAGGATCTCGTGGTGGACTTCCTCAACGAGCTCCTCGTGTTCAAGGACGCCGAGGGGCTCGCGTTCTCGGAGTTCAGGGTGGAAGTGAAGGAGGAGAACGGGAAGTGGAGGGTGATGGGGAGAATCTGCGGTGAAAAAATAGACCCGGAAAGGCACAGGCCTGAGGGGGAGGTGAAGGCGGTGTCCTATCACATGCTGGAGGTGGGAGAACGGGAGGGGAGGAAGTACGTCCAGGTAGTGCTCGACATGTGAGGGAAGAGGTCCTTAAACTCCTGGAGAAGAGGAGGGATAAGCTCGGCGATTTTGGATACTCGCTCGTGAGGGCTGCCCTTGAGGAGGCAAACGAGCGGGAGCTCGCCGGCTTTAAGGGACTACTCGAGCTGTTGGAGGGGGAGGGGGATCTATACGAGAAGCTCGCGGAGGGCATGGCGTATGCCCAGCTGGTTGCCGGTAAGTCGATAAAGCTGTTTGGATCCGCGGAGGAGGGCTACCTCCTCCCCTCCCATGTAAGACGGGTTCCTGAGGACCTGGACTTTATCGTGAGGGAGGGCTCAGCGAAGGCCCTCGCAGCCGTGCTCCTCTTGGAGGCCATCGCGGGGAGGACTGCTGACCTTCCAGACATGGGAGAGAGGGAGGTCTTCGGGAGGCGTGTTTCGGCGGAGAGGGTGTCAGGTCCCTTCGCCGAGGCGTTCCACGCCGCCACAACGCCCACGTACGAGAGGTACGGGAAAGTAGCGGAGAAGATACGGACGTTTGCGGAGGCCCTGAAGAACTCTCCACCCCACGTGATGGAGGATTTGCTGGAGAACGCGGCTCTATCATTGGCCAGAAGACTTAAAGAGGTTCACGGAAGGAGAAAAGATGTATTGAGGGCTGTCTTAAGGGCTCTCGAAGAGGAAGCGGAGGAGGCGGATCCGGGGATCAGGGAGATCGTGAGGGAGGTTTACTCGAGGGCGTGGAAGTACGTGGAGTAGGTTTTTAACGGTGTTAATCCCTATCTCTCGTAGATGAGTATCACGTCGGAGGAAGAGGTGAGGGATGAGAGGCTGAGAGAGATTCTCAGGAAGTTGAGGGAGGTCGTGGATCCAGAGATAGGTGTAAACATTGTCGATCTTGGTCTTATCTACGAGCTGGGGTGGGAAGGGGGCGTACCTAAGATTGTCATGACGTGGACGACCCCGTTCTGCCCCGTGGGCCCCTTCATACTCGATGAAGTGGAGAGGAAGGTGAAGGAGCTCGGGTACGAGGACGTGGTGATAGAGCTCACGTTCGACCCTCCTTGGAATCCCTCAATGATGAGCGAGGAGGTGAGGATGAGGCTGGGTATTCTGGACGAACGTTTAAAAGGTGGAGAGGGTTAGGTGGTAGCATGAAGGTGCACGTGGACAAGGAGACGTGTATAGGCTGTGGCGTGTGTGTGGCGATAGCCCCGAAGTACTTCAAGCTGGGGGACGATGGAAAGAGCGAGGTACTAATAGAGACCGTTGAGCCGGGAGACGAGGAGCTCGTGAGAACTGCGGCTCAGAGCTGTCCCACCGGGGCCATCAAGATTGAGGAGTAGGGCTCTCCTGGAGAACTGACATAACAAGGAACCCCCAGTAGTCAACGGGGAGGATGTTCTCCTTCTTTATTCCCAGAGACTCCAAGAACCTCCACGCCCTCCTCTGTTTTTCCTCGAAGACGTCCGTGTTCTCTCCGGGAAACTCCCTGTAGATAGAGATGAAGCAGGCCCCCAGTTCCCTTATGCAGATGAACCTACCCTCGAACTCCCTCCAGGCAAACCTGAAGTCCTCCACGGTGAACTCGCCGAGTGGTTGGAACCCGAGCTCCAGGTACTTGTACATAAGTCTGTCCTTCTCGCCCCTCTCGAGTATGTTCTCCTCCTGATCCCTTATGTCGTGCCCGTAGTGGACGAGGGCGGCGTCCTCGTCCCTCTCGTTCCACACCCTGACCCCCACGATCTCGGGGGCTCCATAGGCACCCTTCGGGTTGAGGAGGAGTGTCTCGGTGTAAACGGTGTGTGTTCTCGGCCGTATGTCGGAGGCCTTTAACCTCTCGAGGAGGGAGTGGTCGGCGAGTGCGACGAGTTTCACCCTCACGCCATTAAAATGGTGTCCCGCTTATTAAACCCATGGAGTTCCACAAGCTCGACCTGAGGGTCGGCCTCGTAAAGGAGGTGGAGCCGCACCCCAACGGGGATAAGCTCTACGTCCTTCGGGTGGACGTGGGGGACGGTGAGGTGATGCTCGTTGCTGGATTGAGAGATTTCTACTCGCCCGACCAGCTGAGGGGGAAGAGGATCGTGGTTGTGAGGAACCTTCAGCACAAGAAAATCAGGGGCGTTGTGTCCCAGGGTATGCTCCTCGCCGCAGACGACGGAAAGGACGTGGGGGTTCTAACCCCCCTCTTCAAGGTGAGGCCGGGGACGAGGGTTACTACTTGAAGAGGAGGTTCACCTCGAGCCTCCACACGGCCCTTATTATGGCTCCCCACACGAGGGTGAATAAGATCAGGTAGAGGAGGTCGTCGAGTTTTCCGCTCACCCAGAACTTCCACTTCCACTCCTCGCTCCAGAAGATGATGTAGATGTAGCTCCCGATGAGGACGAGCATGGAGAGGAGGAGAATTGCGTACTTAGTAACTGTCCTCACCTTCTCCCACCTTCACGTGCTTCTGCTGCTTGTACATCTCCACGAGCTCCTCCACGGTGGTGGCATCCTCGGGCCCCTTGTCTTCGCGGACGAAGGAGACGGCCCTCGGGAACCTCAGGGCAAGCCCCCTCTCCCCGTCCCAGGCCGCCGTGTGGTTGGGGGAACGTGTTATCTCGTCGGCGAGGACGGTTATAACGTACTTCGGCTCTACCCACACGTCCGCGTCTATCCTTGCGACGACGCGGGGGTGTTTGTGGGGTATGGCTATCTCGTCAAGGAGGTTCTTGAGCTCCACGAACTGCTCCTCCGTGAAACCCGAACCCACCTTTGCCACCGTCTTGAACGTGTCGTCCGAGGGGTCGTAAACAGCTCCGAGGATTCCGCCTATTCCGAGCTGGGCCCTCTTCCCCCTCCCCTTGTAGTATCCCACAATGACGAGGTCGAGTGTATCGGAGAGCTGGCTCTTCATCACACGCTTGTACTTGATCCACGCCCACTTCCTCGCGCCGGCTATGTAGGGAGCTTTGAGGTCCTTCGCGATGATGCCTTCCAGACCCCTCTCCACACAGCTCTCGAAGAAGTCGCGGAGCTCCTTCACGCTTCTCGCAACGATCCTCTCCGAGGGGACCACGGTGTCGCCTGGCTTTATTATCGACTCGAGGATCTCCCTCCTCTCAGAGTAGGGGCGCGGGGTGAGGTCTTCTCCGTTCAAAAAGACGATGTCAAATGCAAATAGCTTGAGGGGATACTCCTCCGCGGCTTTCTCCACCCCATACTTCCTCTTCCTCTGGATGGTGACCTGGAAGGGGTAGAACTCGCCCGTTTCCTCGTTGTAGGCTATGGCCTCCCCCTCGAAGATCGCCTCCTCGGCGTCTACCTGCTGGAGGACGGCCGAGGTGATGTCAGGGAAGAGGCCTGTCATGTTCTCAAGCCTGCGTGAGAATATCCAGACGTCGCTGCCCTTTTTGTGGATCTGGAGGCGGAAGCCGTCATACTTCGCCTCAGCTGCACACTCCCCACCTGTCTTCTGGAGGATCTCCTCGAGCGAAGACGCCCTCTGGGCGAGGGCGGGTCTTATGGGTATGCCCACAACGGGCCTGACGTTCCTCACCCCCTCGAGGCCCTCCTCGAAGAGGAGCCGCGCCACATGCCCGAGGTCAGAGACGTAGTTGTAGGCCCTTTCTAGGTCCTCCCTGTACGCCCTGTCGCCGAGTTTGGAGAGTGCGAGAGCCTCGAGGATTGTGGCGTCCCCTATACCTAGGCGGAGCCTGCCGAGGGGTATCCTCACGACGTACCTGGCCTCGAGCGGCTCTGCGTCCTTCAAGAGGTCGACAAGCAACCTCACCTTAGTCTCGGTGGCTCCCTCACCGCTCGCCGTCGCGATGCGGTAGAAGTTCCCGTAAACCCTCTCAAGGGTTAGGGGCTCGGAGAAGAGGGTCATCTGCCTCTTATGAGAGGCGAGTCTCTCGGCGACGATACCTAAATCGCCGAGCTCCTTGTAGAGCCGTTCCACCTCCCCCTTATCAACGCCGAATGCCCTTGATATCGCCTCTTCAACGAGCTTCTCGCCCAGGCCTATCTCGATCCCTGTGTACGGAGCGGAAACTCTCCCTTGGAGGAGATAGACGATCATGTGGACGTTCGAGGCATCGGCGTGCGAGAAGAGGGAGGCAAGGATCGAGATGAGTTCGAGCCTCTCCGACGTCTTCTCCAACCTCTGAAACGTGTCCGCCACCAACCTGAACTCCACAATGTGTTAAGGGTGGGGAGGGTTATTAAGGATGATTATACCCCTCAGGAGTGGTTTCAAGTGCTCGTCCGGTTTTTAAGGCTGGTAGTGGCCGGTTATTAAAGGATGAGCTGGATACCCGTTGTGACGAAGGTGTTCCGGTTTCTGGCGGAGAGGGGAAGGAACGCCGAGATAGACGAGGTCAGGAAGTGGTTCCAGCCGGTCGTCCCCGCCCTGAAAGATAGGATCGACGACATACTCAAGCTCGAAGAGATGGACACCCTCGTGAGGGATGCGCTCCCGGAGGGGACGTGGCAACCCGCCGTGGCCCTTTCACAGACTCTCCTTCTCCTCGGCGTGGAGGAGACGTCTCCGGAGGAGCTGAAGAC
>JALTNN010000111.1 GCA_027000685.1 Microcaldota archaeon | reverse complement strand
CTGGTTCTGTCAGCCCTGATAAGAGGGAAAGACTCTACGGAGAACTCAAGATTATCTCGGCCACACCGCAGACGGTGGAGAACGACCTCCTGGCCGGGAGGCTGGATCTCTCGGACTTCGTGCTCGTCGTGTTTGATGAGGCCCACAGGGCGGTGGGCAACTACCCCTACGTATTCATAGCGAAGGAGTACATCAGGCAGGCGAAAAACCCTCTTATTCTCGCCATGACAGCCTCGCCCGGGAGCGAGCTGGAGAAGATACAGGAGGTTCTCCAGAACCTTTACATAAAGAACGTGGAGATAAGGACCCCCTACGACCCGGACGTCCGCCCCTACCTCCACAACATCGTGATCCAGTGGAGGGAGGTGGAGCTCCATCCCAAACACCTCGAAGCAATCAGGCTCGTAAAGAACGCCATGAGGGAGAGGTTGAGACGGCTAAAGGAGATGGGCCTCCTGGACTCCGCTGACGTCACGAGGTATTCCAGGAAGGACTACCTTGCCCTTCAGGAGAACCTTGGGAGGGCGGTGGAGACAGAAAAAAGGGAGCTATACTGGGAGGCTCTCACGCTCGTGGCATCGCTCGTCAAGCTGGACCACGCGCTCGAGCTCCTCGAGGCCCAGGGTACAGAACCTTTCGTCCTCTTCGTGGAGAAGATGAAGCTGAGGGTTCTCCAGCCGAGGCCTCCAAAGAGCGACAAAGAGCTCGTCAGGGACGAGAACCTCATGAATGCCTACGAGATCGCAAGGAGGTTGAAGGAGTCGGGATACGTCCACGCGAAGATAGACGTCCTCAAGAAGGAAGTTCACAGGTTTCTCAGGGAGAGACCCGGGAGCAGGATAATTGTGTTCGTTCAGTACAGGGATACGTCCTCGCTCATCGTGGACGTCCTCTCGAGGGTGCCTGGGGCAAAACCCGTCCGGTTCGTGGGACAGGCAAAGAGGGGCAGTGACAGGGGCCTCTCACAGAAGGAGCAGAAGAGGATAATCGAGGAGTTCAGAGAGGGGAAGTACAACGTGCTCGTGGCGACGTCCGTGGCCGAGGAGGGCCTCGATATACCCTCCGTGGACCTTGTAGTGTTCTACGAGCCCGTTCCATCGGAGATCAGGTGGATCCAGAGACGGGGGAGGACGGGGAGGTTCGGAAGGGGAAGAGTCGTCGTGCTCGTGGCGAAGGGGACAAGGGACGAGGCATACTTCTGGTCTGCCCGTGTGAGGGAGCGGAAGATGGTGGAGAACCTCAGGAGGCTCAGGAAAATGCTGGGCCTCGAGCAGATGGGTCAGAAGAGCATATTCGACTTCGTTGAGGTTCCAAAGGCGGAGAGGACCGTGGAGGTAATCGTTGACCAGAGGGAGAGAGGGAGTGACGTGTTTCGGCTCCTCGCCGTAGATCCGGAGGTGCGGCTGGTCGTCAAGCAACTCCCCGTGGGCGACTATGTGGTGAGTGACAGGGTGGTGGTGGAAAGGAAGAGCTATTCGGACCTCATCCAGTCGATAATCGACGGTAGACTCTTCGCCCAGGCGAGGGAGCTCGTGGAGACGTACTCGCGCCCGGTCCTTGTGGTGGAGAGGGGTGGTAACAGTCCGGTAAGGAACGTACATCCCAACGCGGTGAGAGGGGCCATAGCATCCCTCGCTGTGGATTTCGGCATTCCCGTCATCTTCACAGAGGGCCCCGAGGAGACATACAACCTCATAAAAGTGATGGCAAAGAGGGAGCAGTGGGAACAGCGGAGGCTCCCGAGGATCAGAGGCGAAAAGCGGATACTCTCGCTCCCTGAGATGCAGCAGTACATTGTGGAGAGCCTTCCGTTTGTCGGTCCAAAGCTTGCGAGGGAGCTCCTCAAGAGGTTTAAGACTGTAGAAGCCGTCTTTACGGCGTCGGAGAGGGAGCTGGCAACGGTGGAGGGGATAGGGGAGAAGAGGGCGAGGGAGATACGGCGGGTACTGACTGCAGAGTACGAACCTCCCGAGGAGGATTGACGAAAGTTTTATAAGTGTATCGTCACGGAGATACTAAAGGTTAAAAGTTTTGGGGGTGACGGCTTGGTAGTCTGGCATGGTATAAGCAGAAGGAAGCCCTCCGGCGGCATAAATCACGCGATAAGGGCGAGAATGAAGAGGAAAAGAGAAATGGGCAGACCTTTCATACCTTCCGTGTTCCAGCCGGACGCGGAGGGGGAGAAGAGGAAGATTGTCAGAGCGAGGAGCGGCAT
>JALTNN010000110.1 GCA_027000685.1 Microcaldota archaeon | reverse complement strand
ACAACTTCGCGTGTGCCGTGGACGATGGGACCCTTGGCATAACCCACATCCTCCGAGGAAAGGACCACGAGAACAACGGGAAGGTGCAGGCGAAGATACAGGAGTATCTGGGGCTGAAAACGCCTGTTATCATAGCGTTCGGGAGGCTGAAGATAGAGGAGGAAGAGTTTGCGGTGGGGCTGAGCAAGAGGAAGATAAGGAGCGCTCTCAGGGAGGGAACGATTGACGGATGGGGAGATCCGAGGACGCTCACCGTGAGGGCCCTCCTGAACAGGGGGATTCTCCCCGAGACGCTGGTTAAGTTCTTCGAAGGAATAGGGGCGAAGAAGACGGACATAACTCTGAAGATGGAGAACCTCTATGCCATAAACAGACAGTTGCTCGATCCTCTCGCGAGGAGGGTGTTTTTCATCGAGGAGCCAATACTCATGGAGGTGGAAGGAGCCCCGGAGATCGTGGCGGAGGTGCCGTGGCATCCTGAGAAGGACATGGGGAGGAGGGTGTACGAGTTCAGGGGAGATCTTCACAGGGTATGGGTGGATAGGAGGGACGTGAGGGAAGGGGAAAGGATAAGGCTGAAGTACCTCTACAACGTGGAGGTGGTGGAGGTGGGGGAAACCGTCAGGGCCAAGTTCGCCGGTGCGGAGGTGGGAAGGGAGAGGAAGATCCAGTGGGTGCCGTGGATGAAGGAGGGAGATATTATGGGCGAGGTCGTGTTCCCGGACGGGAGCGTGAAGAGGGGGCCCGTTGAGTTCTGGGCCCAGAGCTTGAGGGAGGGGGAGATCGTCCAGCTCGACAGGCTGTACTTCGCGAGGGTATGGAGGAATCACGGGGAGAAGATAACGTTCTACTATGCACACGGGTGAGGGCTATGAGGGAGGAGCTCGTGGTGGAAGGGCTCAAGCTCCTGGGAGGGATACTCCTCATCCTCCCCGCGTTCTACGTGGCGAGCGGAGTCGATCTTCCCCTTGAGAGGCTGGCGGACTTCGAGGTGTTTACGCAGCTCGACGTGTGGGCCGGTGTGTTCTTCGTGGCCTTCACAGCAGTCCTCGGGATGTACCTCCTCTCCTCTCTTAAGGAGAGAAAGCTCTTCTACGCCGTGTGGGGTCTCATCGTGGTGCTCGCCATCGTTTCACTGAACAACCCGCAGCTAGATGATATCTCCCTCATCTCCATACTCCTGGGTTCTGTTCTGATGTTCGGAAGAGAGGTTAGGGGTGCCCTCGACGTATGGGGGAAGGTGAGGAGCGAAAGGGGTGTCTCTTCCCTCGTGTTCACACTCGTCGTGCTCGCCTTTGTTCTTCCGAACGCCACCTACTACAACGGGAAGGTTCTCGACTACACACTGGGGTGGATAAACACCGCCATGCCCAAGCCGGAGAACCTCTCGGGCCTTATCGACAAAATGATCCCGTCGGTTGTAACCCCCGAGGACATGAGCTACGTGATGGAGTACCTCACTTCCATGCCGGAGTGGAACCTGCTCAGCGAAGCGGAAAGACAGGCACTCGTGGAAAGAATGAGGGAGGAGATCCTGAAGCAGAAGGAGATGGTGAAGAACATCCTGAAGAGCTCGCTCAGCAAGGCGGAGGTGAAGTTAGATAGGGAGACATTGCTTGCCCTCGTGTCCGCCAACGAGCAGCTCAAGATGCTTCTCGACCACCTCTTCGTCTTCCTCATACTCATAGCACTCGCCATCTACTCCATCGTCACGGAGGTTGCGACCATCCTTGCCTTCCTCATCCTCTTCGTACCCGAGTTCGTGAGGACGAGGAGGCTGAGGGGAGGAAGGCCGTGTGAAGAGGAGTGATGTTACCATGCTGGGTTGGATAAACGTGGAGCTCACACTCTTAAACAGGTGGTTCCAATGAGGAGCATGGAGGAGAGGCCGTGGGGGTTCTTCCGGGTTCTCGGGAGCGGGGAGGGCTTCGTGGTGAAGGAGCTTTTCGTGAAGGAGGGTGGTATGACGAGCCTGCAGCTACATCGTCATAGAGAGGAGTACTGGGTGGTCGTGAGGGGAGAGGGAGAGGTCGTCGTTGGTGAAAGCGTGAAGAAGGTGAAAGAGGGGGATGTGGTGTTCGTTCCGAGGGGTGTGAAGCACAGAATCGTGGGAGGGAAAGGTGGGGTCACCATCGTGGAGGTTTGGAAGGGTGACGTCCTCGACGAGAACGACATAGAAAGGCTTGAGGACGCCTACGGGAGGGTGTGAGATGTTCAAGTA
>JALTNN010000109.1:7620-9001 GCA_027000685.1 Microcaldota archaeon | reverse complement strand
GTTCCACGTTGTGGGCGGGGTTCCGGAAGCTCTCGTCCGGGATGGGGAAGGTCCTCGGAAAATTCGAGGATACCATTCCCGTGAGGAAGTTCACGGAGCTGGGCAACAAGGTGAAGGAGTTCTGGAGATTGAGGTTTAGTGAGGCGAAGGCCGTGTTCAGTGACCTGCCGGGCGAGGAGAAGGACATCGTCGCGACGATAGTGGCCGACCCCTCCGCCGCTGCGAAGTACGCCGACGTCCTCACGATCAAGGGGAAGCGTGTAGCGTACGAGTTCGTGGAGAGGATGAGGGGAATGTCGGACGAGGTGGAGGAGATAGCAACCCGTTTCGGAAAGTTTAGGATACTGGATGATATCTCTGAAGGAAGATTAAGTTTAGATAATGTTGGGGATCTGGTAAGAGAGCTAGAGGATCAGGGTCTTGGGGACATTGCCGAGGAGATCCGGAGAAAGGGTATTAGTAGTGTGGAGGAGGCCCGTAAGATCGTGAAGGAATACAGGGACAGAGAGGCGGAGGAGATCGCTAAGATATTGAAAAGCGTCATAGACGACTCTGAGTATTTCGCTAATATCGTGTCACCGGATGTATTAGGGAGACTCAGGGAGCTGAAGAAGGAGTCGCTCCCCATTGACGAGATTAAGAACGTTGTCGGGACTATCAAAGAACATCTAAGGGGTTGTAAGGATGTGAAAACGTGTGCTGAAGCTGTAAAAGACTTCTCCAAGCTGAAATTCCAAGTAACCGGTGCTGACGGGAGGACTGTCTGGATCACGGCCGAGGACCTGCTCAGCAGGCTGAAAGTCATCTCAGAAGGTTACTCCCTCGCGGCGGAGGAGTTGAAGAAGAAGGTGCCGGCGTGGGCGTCGCAGTACGACATTACAAATGACATCGTGAAGAGGGTCATGGGAGTGGAGGGAGGAAAGCTCTATCCCACGCTGAAGGGGACCATGGGAAGGGTCGTCGTGTCACCCCTCGTCTTCTATCTCCTAAGGGCGGGGCCGAGTGCGTTCTTCAAGCCAAAGTACGTGGCACCGGGCACGATGGAGCAGGTCAAGGCTCTGTTCCCCATCCAAGACGCGTTCACGCTCCCCTCCGAGTGGATGCAGATAAGGATAGAGCCGCTGAAAGAGGAGGACGTCGTCGTTGACGTGCTCGTCAACAACGGGAGCGACCCCGGCGACGTGTTCAAGAGCGCCCTTACGGCGGTGGGGGTGGGGTGGATCGACAGGTTCACCTCAAGCATGTTCGGACTCGAGCTCCCCGGCAACTTCCTCGTGAAGGAGGAGGACGACAGGACCTACCAGATGAAGGAGGCGATCGTCACGGTGGCCGTGCCCGAGAGGTGCAGGGACTGTGCGTTCACCCCGTCTGACTATGGGGT
>JALTNN010000109.1:0-7610 GCA_027000685.1 Microcaldota archaeon | reverse complement strand
GCTACGCGGATCGGGCGGCCGACAACCTCTTCCTTACCCTGACGGAGAACTCGAAGCCCGAGGAGGGGAGTACGCTCATCACCTTCTTCAGGAAGTCGGATGTCTACGCGAACGGTGAGAAGATCCTTGACATGAGGGATACTGAGAACTCGTGCGAGAAGAAGTGCCGCCTCCTCCACCTCTTCCCCACAAATCCCAGGCTTTCCATGTTCACGGTGAGCCTTTTCCTGGGGTATGCCCTGCCCGTCGTTGTGGACCCCGTCTTCTACTTCATAGCGAGCCCCACCCTGGCCTATGTGCTCTACAGCGACTGCTTTTCCTGTGTTGACACGACGTACGGCTATTACCTGCACACGAGGGCTCCAGCGGCGAAGGCGGAGGTGGAGAACGTTGAGGAGAGCGTCACGCAGAGCATAGCGGACTCCCTGAAGGTGCTCGGTATATCTACAGAGGTCAACGACCTCCTGAGGGGTATAGAGAAGACGAGGATCGAGAAGAAGCAGGTTATGCTCTACGCCACCTTCCCGAGGGCCACGGGCCTCCTCGCGGGGAAGGTGGTGGCACAGTGGTCGAGGCCTGAGGAGAGCCTTCCCGTGGGGCCGAGAGAGGGCAAAATAGTGCTGGAGTCCAATTCAGCGGAGGTGGAGATGGGTGAAGGGATGGTGAGTGACGGTGAGAGGACTGTTTCCTCCCCGGGCGTGGAGTACGCCGTGCCGGACTCCACGTTCCCCGGTCTCCTCATCCCATCTGAGATGGTGAAGGTGTCCGTGCCTACGACAGACGCCTACATCCTCAGAGCAAGGGCACCCGATGACTACGAGGTCTCCGCGGAGATCCTCGACTGCTTGAAGGGAACCATCGGAAAGCTTGGCTATCTCAGGGAGGTGGTCACCGAGGAGGGGAGCATATACCTGACGGATAAGGGGATCGTCGTTCAGGCGGAGGAGTGGTCGGGGGAGGCCTTCGAGGTTCTCGTGAGGGCCGACTTCACGGTGCTCGTGCGTGACGTGGACGTCGAATTCGAGGGGGAGGACGTGAGGCTCGTGGAAGAGGAGAAGGAAGTGGGAACGTTGAAGGCCATCGTGTTCGACAATGCCTCCATAATGAAGTCAGGAAACGAACTCTACGCGTGGGAGAGGGTGAGCGAGAGTGTGGGGAAGGAGGCGGTGGCCGACGCGGCCCTCTCCGTGGAGGACGGTGAGGTTTCCCTTCAGATAACGCCATCCCCCGACGCCACCGAGGAGGAGAGGAAGGCCATAGAGAACATGAACGATAGGTTGAAGGAGGTCACCGTGCTGGAAACGCCCCGGTACTCGGTGGCCATTGTTGAGGATCCGGAGACAGGCGATACCTACCTGAGGATATACGACAAGGAGAAAAACGAGGTGAAGAACGAGAGAATCACGTCTGTAGAGCCGGATCCGGAGGATCCCAGTGGGCTCCTCATCAGGACGGTGGATGAGGAGGGGAACCCGAGCGAGCACAGGATCAAGGTTGAGGTGGCGTCAGATGGTACGCCAGTCCTCAAGATAGACGGGGAGAGTGCAGGTGTCCTGAAAACCGTGCAGACGCCCGACGGCTTCCTCTACTTCGATCCCGCCAAGGGTGAGTGGCAGCTCATAAACGGCGTGCTCGCACCCCTTGCAGAGGCCTTCAAGAACGGCATAAAGATGACATTCGAGGGCGGGATGGGGGTTGGAAGGCCTGCGGGCGGCATAGTGGTGGCGAGCGGACCCCAGAGGGAAGGAGGCTTTGCACTCCCCTTCCTGTCGTTCGAAATCGTCCCGCTCGTGCTCCTCATCGCCCTGATCTACGTGCTTATAAGATGACTGGGTTCTCCACGATGAGGATGTCTATATGGGGTACCTCGTCTATCCAGTTAACCGCCTTGACCCTCCCGTAGCCGGAGAACCTCACCCTTATCCTCGCCCTCTGGATCTCCTTCTCATCGACGTGGTCCATGCTCACCCTCACGGGCGTGATGGAGACGTCAATAACCTCGGCCACGATCCCCTCCGTGCGGTTGCTCAGCTCCTCATAGAGGTCTGTTGTCAGGAGGACGCTGTCTGCGGGGTTGAGGAGGGTTGCGGTCCTCACGTTAACAAAGGAGATGAGCTCGATTGTGGTCTCTCCCCTCACTTCAAGCTTCCTGAGCACCTCCTCCTTGAGTCCCGTAAGGACCAACATCTCGTCTCACCCGTAGATGGGTGTCTGAGGAGTCTCGAGTTTCTTCTGGAGCATCCTTATCTCGTGTTCGTACTTGTGGGCCATCTCCCTTAGCTCCTCGAGGGGCACTTCCTTCCCCGTGAGCCTCGAGATAGCGTCAACCACCCTTATGGAGGCCTCAAAGTCCTGCCTGTTGCTCGCCGGACCGAGCACGAGGAGTGCGGGGACGCCGCTCTCCCTCGCGAGGAGGAGGACAGCGGCGGAAACGCCCGTGATGACCCCGTTCTCTATGGGTTTTATGTTGTTTTCTTCCATCACCTTCCTGGCGACTTGGTTGGACGGTATTCCGAACACCCCTTCACCACCGGGCATGAGGACGCCCGAGAGAATGTATATTATCTTTGCACCGTCCTTCCTCGCCTTCGAGACAATGGCACCGGCGAGCTCCCAGACCTCCTCCTCCGGAATGCCCACCTCTGAGAGAATGACGTGGATGTCCTCTCCGCTGAAGACGTTTATGGGATACAGTAGCTTCCCCTCCTTTACCTTTCCCACGGGAGGGAGCGAGCGGGAGTGAACGTAGCCTGTCCACTTCAGGCCGAGTTTCTCCACGAGATACCTCCCGCTTATCGTCCCAACGAGGCCAAGCCCGGGGAACGCGAGCAGGACCGGGGAGTCCTTGAAGGAGACGGACGTCCTGAGCGTCACCATGTCATCACCCAGTACACGAGGAGGGAAACAACTCCCCCGAAGAGGATATAGATAGGGGCGTTTTTAGGCTTCCCCTCCGTCCAGGCGAGGAAGGAACCACTTATGAATGCTAACATGAGGAGGTACGGGGGGATGAGGTTCAGCACGGTGGTATTCGTTCCGCCGAGGGACCGGGAGAGCTGGGTGACAAGGCCGAGGACAAAGGGTACGAGGAAAGACGCAGAAACGAGGATGGAGTATTTCTGAAGTGCGAGTGCGCTCCTCCTCTCTCCCTCGAGCTCGTGGACGAAGTAGAGCTCCTCGGAGAGGTTTCTCAGGAGCTCGTCCGTGTTCCCGGACCTGAAGGCCATCACTATACTCTCCATCACTCTCTCCACGTAGGGAGAGCCGAGTCTCTTCCCGAGGGAGATGAGCAGGCGTGAGGGACGGGCTCCCCTCTCCATCATCTTCTCAAGACCCTGCATCTCCCTTGAGAGCTCGCCAAAACCCTTCGTGCCGAGCCTGATCACGTCTCTGAGGGTTCTGTGTGGATGAGAGGAGAGGTAATGGATGAAACGGGGGAGCTCCTCCTCTACCCTCCTCACCTTCAGTCCGTGGTAGTAATCGAGGAGGAGAAGGACGGCAAGGGGAAAGAAGATGCCAAGATAGGCGAAGTCGGGGAAGAAGATGATGAGGAGTGTGGTGATGGTTGCTGTAAGGATGACAAGAGCTACGAGGAACTCCTTAGAGGAAAGGGGGATGCCGAGGTTGTACAGGGTTCGTTCAAGGTTCACGCTCCCGACCTCCAGATGTAGCCGAGCGTGAGGGCGGTAACGAGGGGGACGATGAAGAAGAGCACGAAGAGGAGCACCGCCGTGTCCACGGCAGTACCAAATATCAGGGGAAGGAGGACGGAGTACATAAGGAGAATTGATGGGACGAGTGCCGTGACGGCGATGAAAACGAGTGTGAAGACGGCAAGTTTGTTGGAAAACTCCCTCACCTCTATCCTCTTCGAGTGGACGAGGGAGTCCGCGTACCTGTCAAGGCTCTGGACGCCGTAGCCCCCCTCGATGACCTGAGCTACGAGGAGAAGGGACCTAGCTACCCTCTCCGACGTGTACGTCTCCGCCTCCCTCTCGAATGCACGCATGAGGGGAATACCGGAGCGTCGGAGGCGGAGGACGCGGTTTATGGATCTTCCAAGTATCGGGTTCCCCCTTGAAGCTAAACGGAGTGCCGTCAGCGGATCTATGCCGGACTTGAGGAGGGTTGAGAGGGATTTCAGGAAGAAGGGGAGCTCCCTCTCGGCACGCGACGACCTCACACCTCCGAGGTAAACAGGCAGGTAGAGGGCCGTTCCGATCACCGTGAGGAGGATGACAAGGGAAAGGAGCGGTGAGAGGGGCAGGGCGAAGAGGAAGAGGACAACGGATAGGAGAAAGGTGTAGCCGAGGTACTCCTCAGCGGTTAGCTCAATGTCGGCGTACCTCAGGTTCTTCTGCACCCTCCTCCTGGTTGCCTCGCTGAAGAGGTTTCCTAGCTCCCAGACCTCCATGACCCGTACCTCCTAGCGAACTCGGCGAGGTCATAGAGCTTGTTCTCTACAAGGAAGCGGGCTCTCTCCTCCAGTTCCTCCCGTTCGACCCCGAGGGCCTCGTACACCTCGCCGACGAACGTCCCTACCTCCACGACCTTCCTGACCACCCTTCCCGCCTCGCCCCACCTCCTCTGGACGACGACGAGGTCTATGGAGTCGAGGTCTATCTCCCTTATCCCCATGCTGAGGAGCCTCGACTTCACTTCCCTCACGGACCTCCCGTGTATCGTGGCATAGCTACCACGCCCCTGACCGGCGAGAACCGTCTCGATGAAGGCCTCCGCCTCCTCATCCCTCCTTATCTCTCCCACCACCACCCTGTCGGGCCTCATGCGGAGGGTGTCCCTTATTAGGTCCTTCATCGAGATATCCGCCCTCGGGATCATCCTCACCACGTGCTCGTGGGGGAGCCTTATCTCCGGGACTTCCTCGACGATGATGATCCTCTCCGTTAGGGGAACAAAGCCAAGGATCGCGTTGAGTGACGTGGTCTTCCCCGATCCTGTATTCCCCGCTATGAGCACGTTCTTCTCCGTCTCTACGGCGTACCAGATCAAGGCAAGCTGTTCAGGAGTTGCCGTCCCGAGGTCGAGGAGATGGGAGGGGGTGAGCGGTTTCTCAGAAAACCTCCTTACCGTGAGGGAGTGGACGTTGGAAACGGGGGGTATAACGGCATGTATCCTCGAGCCGTCGGGCAGAACGGCATTTAGGCGGGGGTTCCTCAGCGTGAGCCTTCTCCCGAGGGACTCCCCGGCCCTGTTCACAAGGTTGAGGAAGCATTCCTCCGTCCATATCATCAGGTTCGTCCGAAGCCACCCCTTCCCTCTCACATACACGAGAACGGGTTCCCTCAGTCCCGCGACCACTATTTCTTCTATGTCTCCCCCGCCTATGAGGTTGAGAGGGCCAAGAGGGCTGAGCGTCACTTCGAGGAGCCAGAGAACCCTTCTTCTCGTGAACTCGGGGACGTCAAGCTCAACGGACAGCTCGTCAAGGATCTCCTCGGGGGAGAACTCGCCCTTCGTCCTCTCGTAGAGCTCGAGAACCCTGTGGAGAAGGCGGGCCTCCCACGGCAGAACCGGAAGGACCTCGACGTTCAAATCACTCCTTCCATGGACGATCCAGCCCACGAGCTCCCCCACTTCCTTCACGTCCCTCTCCTCGAGGACGAGGTCGGCAACCCCCTCGAGGTAGCACCTCGGGTAGCCGTGGTCCACACAGAGGTCGCACTTGTACAGGGATGTCCCGTTCCACAGGAGCGCACCGTAGGGACACAGGGAGGTGTCGTCAGGTGTACCGCCGTCCGCACAGAGGACGCCTCTAACACACTCGAAAACGCCTTCGCTGTTCGTGCAGGGAGCGTCGTCGGGGGGACAGTGGAGGCAGTTCGCCACGCGGACGTCCTTGTACGGACACACCCTCTCGAAAGCCTTCCCCTCCTTCTTCACTACCACCCTCATACTATCCCCACCTCGTCACCCACCTCGACACGGGGCTCTCTCCTCGCGTCCAGCTCTATCACGTAGTCCCCCTCTACGCTCACCACACTCCAGGGCTTGAGCGTTTTCTTACAGACTACCCTTCCCTCCCTGACACAGAGAAGGAGAATGGGGAATAGGCAGAAGAACCCGTGGAAGAGCGTCCTCCCCTTAAGCGGAAAAACAAGTGCTCCATCGTAAGACCTGCGGAACATGAGGCCGAGAGCGCGTTTCAGAAAGGTGTCGGCGTACTCCACCCTCTCACTTATCACCTCTCCCTTTGTAAGGTTTACGAGCACCGTAAATATATGGATGCTCTGGCGTTATAAGGCGTTGCTCTTCGACCTCGACGGGACGCTGGTGGACTCCCACGGGCTGTGGGAGGAGGCAGCGCTGCAAGTGCTCAGGGAGGAGGGCCTGCTGAACGGTATCAGGAGGGAAGACGTGGCAGAGTTGCTCCGGAAGGGTCACGACTACCTCGAGGAGATACTTCCAGAGCTGAATGAGAAGGAACTGAGGAGGATGTACAGGAAGACGAGGGAGTACGTGAAGGAAAGGGCCGATGAGGTGAGGGCTATCCTGTCAAGGGAAGAGGTGCTCGCCATGCTCAACGGAAGACCGGCCGGCCTCGTTACGAGCACGTCGAGGGACGTGGTACGGGCGTTCCTCGAGCCCCTCGAGATGCTCGACCTGTTCGACGTTGTGGTGGCGAGGGATGATGTTCAGAACACGAAGCCCCACCCCGAGCCGATAATCCGGGCCGTGGAGGAGATGGGCGAGTTTGAGTGTGTCTATGTGGGCAACACGCTCAGCGACGAGGAGGCCGCCCTCCAGGCCGGCGTCGACTTCGTCCATGTGGAAGCGGTGGTGAGGTATGTACGAGGCGGTCATATTTGATCTGGACGGCACGCTCGCCGACTCCGTGGACCTCCACGTAGAGGCGTGGAGGAAGGCCATGAAGGAGATCTGGAGGGAGCCCACGGAGGAGGAGGTGCGGAAGTACAGGGAGAACGTGGGGAAATCCTTGAGGGACATAATGAGGGCTATATATGGGGAAATCGACGAGAAGGTGTTCAAGGGGGTGAAGGAGAGGAAGGTGAGGTATTTCAGAGAGATGCTCCACCTCTTAAGACCGAGAATACCGAGGGAGATCCTCTTAGAGCTGAAGAGGAGGTACAGGCTCGGTGTCTTCACGAGCACGAACAGGGAAACGGCAAGGGATATGCTGAGGGCCCTCGGGATGGACGGGATCTTCGAGGTGGTAGTGACGGCAGATGACGTAAGGGAGGCAAAGCCCGACCCCGCTGGAATATTTGAGGTGATGAGGAGGATGGGCGTGAGGAAGGTCCTCTACGTGGGCGACACGGAGTACGACAGGATAGCTGCGGAGAGAGCAGGGGTGGACTACATGAACGTGGAGGAGTTCGTGAGAGCATGGAAGTCGCTGTTGTGAGGTACTCCGAGCTCGGGCTGAAGAGCGACAGGGTAAGGAGGAGGATGGAAGAGAGGCTGATGAGGAACATCGAGGTACAGACGGGTGGGAAGGCCTCCAAGAGGGCCGCCAGGATCCTAGTGGTGGGGGGCGAGTGGGAGAAAATTTCGAAGGTGTTCGGCGTGGCCTCCTGGTCGCCCGCAGTGGAGGTGCGAGCGGATCTCGACGAGATAAAGGAAACGGC
>JALTNN010000108.1 GCA_027000685.1 Microcaldota archaeon | reverse complement strand
CTTTCATCGGATGCGTTCAATTCAAGGAAGTTTTGTTCGAACGTATCACCGAATATCTCCCTTGCCAGGGCAATGGCCGCCGTGGTCTTCCCCGTCCCGGGAGGACCAGCAAAGAGAAGGTTGGGCATCTCCTTCTTTTCCGCATACGCCTTGAGCCTCTTCACAACCTCCTCCTGCCCTATCATCTCGTCCAGTTTCTTGGGCCTGTACTTTTCCACCCACGGCAGCGTGAAGTCCATGGCCACCACCCTTTTAACTTCCTCCCACTTCTCTCCTTAAGATGGGAGAAAGGTTAGATAAAGTGATCCTCATCACACCGCTCGAACGCCCGGAGGGAACAAGGGTAAAGAGCTACCTTGGCCTCGTGAGGGCAACAATCGTCGACACAATACCCCCACATCACGACATCCTCACCCTTCTCTCGTCTGCGAGGAGAAGGAGGAGCCCCATCTCGAGGTTCATCTCTTCTCTCCACCACGAGGCCATAAGGAAGCTCGAGGAGAACGCCAGGAAGCTCGGGGCAAACGCCGTCCTTGGTGTAAGGATAGAGACGGTTTATTTGGGATGGAACAGGGTCCTCGTCTATGCATACGGGACAGCTGCGGAGGTGGAGTAATGGATGAGAGAAGATTAGCCCTCTCCGTATTCCTCTCCGTGCCCCTTATGTACATCGTTTACTTCGTCCTCTCCCTTCTTTGGCCCCACATCTTCCCGGGAACCGAGGGGATCCTTGAGTACGCCGGGAAGTTCGCCTCACCCGTTCACCTCGCCCTCCCAATAGGATCTGCCATCTTTTTCTATATACTCCTCGAGTGGGTGGAGAGGGAGAGGATCCTCGAGTCGAGGAAGGTCACCTCGCTCCTGCTCCTCCTCGCCGTCACAGTGATAGCGTACTACGTCGGCCTCTCCGGCTTCTACTTCTTCAGGTTCACGGAGATGAGACTTCACGCCGTGACCTTCTCATACTTCCTCTACGTCCCCTACTGGACAGTCATCCCCGGCCTCCTCTCCGCCTGGATATCCTACGTCGTCCCCCTCCCCAAGTTTTATAAGAAGAAGGGGGCTAAATCATCCCGATGAGGAGGGATCGCCAAATACGCTGAGTTCTGCTCCTCCCTCCGATTCAGCTCACTCTACGGGGGTGTTTTGAATGATGACTAACAAAGAAGAGGAGAGAGTGCAGAGGTTCTGGGAGGAAAACGAGATTTACAAAAAGGCAAAGGAAAAACGGATGGGAGGGAAGCCCTTCTTCTTCATGGACGGCCCTCCCTACGCCACCGGAAGGATACACCTCGGGACAGCCTGGAACAAGATACTCAAGGACGTCTACATCCGCTACTTCAGGATGTGTGGCTACGACGTCTATGACCGCCCGGGGTATGACGTTCACGGTGTCCCCATCGAAAACAAGGTGGAGAAGAAGCTCGGAATCTCGGGTAAGAGGGAGATAGAGGAGAAGATCGGGGTGGAGGAGTTCGTGGAGATGTGCAGGGAGTTTGCGACGGAGCACATCGAAGTGATGAACGAGCAGTTCAAGAACCTCGGTGTCTGGATGGACTGGGACGATTATTACGTCACTATGGACAGGGAGTACATCAATGCAGCCTGGTGGACGTTCAAGAAGGCCGAGGAGAGGGGCCTCCTCTACAAGGACAAGTACCCCGTCCACGTATGCCCTCACTGCGGAACTGTTGTGTCCTTTGCCGAGATCGAGTACAAGGACCTGGAGGACCCCTCCATTTACGTAGCGTTTCCCGCCGAAAACGGCGACTTCCTCCTCATCTGGACGACCACCCCATGGACGCTCCCCGCCAACGTGGCCGTCATGGTTCATCCCAAGGAGACGTACGTCAGGGTGAAGGTGAAGGACAAAACCTACATCCTTGCAAAGGCCAGGCTGGAGGAGGTCGCAAAGGAGGTTGGGTGGAAAGAGTATGAGGTACTCGGGGAACTTCCCGGTGAAGAGCTCGTAGGGTTAAGGTACGAGAGCCCCCTCAAGGAAGAAGTCCCCGTTCAGGGGGAGATCGAACACAGGGTCGTTCCCTCGGAACGCTTCGTTACCATGGAGGAAGGAACAGGCCTTGTCCACTCCGCCCCAGGTCATGGCAGGGAGGACTATATTGTCGGAAAGGAGTTTGGGCTGCCCGTCCTCTCACCGGTGGGCATCGACGGTGTTTTCACGGAAGAGGCCGGGAAGTACGCGGGCATGTACGTGAAGGAGGCAGACAAGCACATCATCGAGGACCTGAGAAGGAAGGGCTACCTCGTCCACGAGGGG
>JALTNN010000107.1 GCA_027000685.1 Microcaldota archaeon | reverse complement strand
CTGGGGTGTGGAGGAGGGGAATAGCGGCGGAGCAATGTAGAATGCCACGGCGAAGAGGAGGAGGGAGGAGATGAGGTGTATTAGGCGGACATGCCTGTTCCTCCACTCCAGGACCTTCTCGGGGTCAAGGCCAAAGGTAACGAGGAGTGTCACGGTGAGCATGGGGAGGACGAAAATCGTGTTGTAGATGAAGAGGGGGGTGATGTCGCCCATGAGGGATATGGCGGCGATGTAGGGGCCGGAGGAGCAGGGAAGGAGAAAAATTGAGCAGAAGAAAGCCACGGGGATGGCGAAGAGGGGATGCTCGATGGAGTGAATGAGCTTTCTCGCATAAGGGCGGAGGAAGAGAGGCATCTCGAGGGAGGAGAAGCCGGGCTTGTAGAATAGGTAGGCTTTCAGCTCCCAAATGGCGAGTGCGAGGACGAGGAAGAAGGCGACGCTCCTCAGGACGGTGAAGAGATCTGTAACCGTGAGGAAGGTGAACAAGCCAAGGCCGTAGAGGAAGTAGGTCACGTAGACGGTGGCAACGAAGAGAAGGCCCGCGACGGCCGCATCCCTCCTTCCCCTTTTCTGGAGAACAACGAGGAGGAGTGCTGCCATGACGGCGAGCGTGCAGGGGTTCACGGAGTCTGCGAGAGCGAGGAGGACGATCTCCTTGTCCACGGGGAAGTTATGGGCGGGTATGTTTAAGGCCGTTGCTGGTGTTCCAACGTTAAAGGATTTCGCCGGAAAATTGTTACGATGTATCCCACCATAAACTACGTGCCGAAGATGGGCGGGGAATCAGACCAGCCGCCCGAGAGGCAGCTCGTGGACCTTGAAAAGCTCGAGGCAGGGGGGTACATGAGGGTTGTGCACCACGCAGGCGAGAGGGGCTACCACATCAAGCTCGTGTTGAACGACGAGGAGGCCGTCTCCCTCTTCGTGTGGAACGACAAGGTATTCAGAGGGGAGAATACCCTCGCGAGGAGCTACGGCGTAATACCCATCGAAGAGATCGAGGTAGACGAGGAAGAGGGTGACAGGCTCGTGGCCGAGGGGAGTTACGAGTTGAAGGACGGTGTTCTCACCCTAAGGATAGAGAAGAGCTACGACGAGGGAGTGAAGACGGGTGAGTTCAGGTACAGGCTCAGGCTGAAGGGCGTGAAGGAGTACATCTCGAAGAAGCACGGACACTCCCTCAGACCTGAATACTTCCTCATGGTGGTGAGATGAGGAGTATCCTCCTGTATCTGGCTTATATAGGGGTCTTTCTCGGACTGTTAGCGCTGGCTGTGCTCGCGGGGAAGTTCCTGATGATGAACACGGCGGCGTCCATGGAGATAAACATCGACCTTAACACGATTTCGGTGCAGTAATTAATGCGTGGACGGGGAAGTCCTTGCGGTGCTCGGTCTCATCCTCCTCATCCTCTTCACCGCGGGGATACTCATACTCCCGGGAGTAGCCGGCGTGGAGGACCTGAGGGGCACGAAGGAGATGTATGAGAGGTACGTTGACGTCGTGGTGGTGTTTCTCTCTGCCGTGGTAGCCCTCGCATCCTTCGTCATGGCAGTAGGTCTCTACATGGCGAGGAGGGGGATGAAAGACGCCTACATCCTTGGGGCCGTCTTCCTCCTCATGGTGAGGATACTCCTCTCGCTCCTTGATGTGGCGGGGGGAACGGAGCTGTGGCTCCTGGGCTCGGTCTCGCACCTGCTCGACCTCGGCATCGTCATCCTCTTACTCCTCGCCATCCGCCAGGAGTAACCGTTTTAAATGAAGTTCGGGGCAAAAAGAGAGTTAGAACCGAACGGTGGTTACAATGAAGGTAGTTCGGTTGCTTCTCGTGTTGCTCCTGCTCGCAGGTGTAGCCTTTTCTGCCGTCGTCATAGAGAAAGCAGACGTCCCGACCCTCGTTTATAAGGTGTACACGAGCAGGAACCCGGAGATCAGGGCGGAGTTCTCCGTAAGTACAGACGCGGAGGGCTTCGACTGGAACCTCGACATCTACAACGGGAAGGGGACGCGTGTGTACCACACGTCGGGAACGGAGGCGGGATCAACGACGGTCGCCGTCACCTTCTCGCTAAACAAAGGGAACTACAGGGGAGTGTTCACGGTAAGGGACGCCTCAGGGGATACGACCTCCCATTCCTGGGAGTTTGAGGTGAGGGGAGTCGTAGACGTCGAGGTGAGGGACTTTAGCGTGGAGATCGAGCCGGATAGGACTTTCCTCTTCACGCTCGAAGTCAGCACGAGGTGCTCCGATAAGTACAAAGAGGTAACGAGGGGGTCCGACACGGTGCCCGTTTACTACTGGTTCTACTTCTACCGCAAGTGGAAGGGGTCCTACCTCTACTTCTTCCACGTCACGGAGAAGTACGAGGAACCGTGTGACGCGTCCTTCACGAGGAAGTTCAGGTACACGTTTCCCCTGAAGGGTAGCGTGTTCGACGTGAAAGCGGTGGCCATGCCGATACCCTACACCGACGACAACGCGGCGAACAGCTCGAAGCTCTACGAGGACGTCTCCACGGAGAACTGCAGGGTGGTGGAGCTGGTTGTCCCCGAGGAGGTGAACGTGGGAGAGGAGGTTCCCGTGACGTTCTCGGCCACGTGCGGCACTACGTTCACGTCCTTCCCTTACTCGGTGTATGTGGACGGGGAGCTACATGAGAGCGGTCGCCTTGTGACAGACTACCGTCCCACGGCGAAGAAGAAGCTCTCCTTGACCTTTGATACGCTCGGAGAACACACGATTACAGTGAAGCTGGAACTGCTCGACCCGGACGCGAGTGACAATGCGAAGAGCGCTGTGATACTCGTGAAAGAGTCTAATCCTCCCGTCGTGGAACTCAACGTCAGCCCCGAGGAAACCCTGGTGGGCGAGCCTGTAAGGGTGGAGTGGAGGGTCACGGACGACTCTGGGGTTGACGAGGTCAATGTGACGTGTGGGAATGACGTTAACTTCACGGGAATGGGAGAGGAGGGAAGTGTGGAGTGCGTGTACGACGAGAAGGGTGTCTACACCATCGTCGTGAGGGCCGTGGACGTGTACGGTAATGTAGGTGAGGCGACGGCCGAAGTGGTGGTGAAGGAGCCCTTCGTGTTCAATGTGGGAGTGGAAGGGGTGAGCGCGCCGGAAAGGGTCGTGGAGGGAGAGGAGTACCGTGCGGAGCTCAACGTGTACTGTGAGCTCGTCTCGGGAGAGGAAAACGACATCGTGGTCCCTTACACCGTCACGGTGGATGGGAGCGAGGTTGACAGTGGCTCGTTGGATGTACGCTGTCCAGGTTGGACTACCTACACCTTCGTCAGGGTGTTCGACACACCGGGGACGTACGGGGTAACGTTCGAGTCTCGGGCGGACGACGCCGATCCCTCGGACAACGCTGTGTCGTGGGAGGTCGAGGTGGAGGAGAAGTTTGTGCCGGAGGTCGATCTCAGGATCGTGAAGTGGAATGTGGAGGAGGGAAACGTCGAGCCTGGTGTTTACCGTGCGGAGCTGAGGGTGGTGGCGGAGTACGCAAATATCACGTCGGTGGAGTACACGTACGGGGTTAGTGTCTGGAGGGACGGCGAGCTCGTCGCGAGTTACACCGGAAGCGGGTCCTTCGGGGCTGACGAGAATGACGTGATAGACGTCCAGTACACCGTGGAGTCAGGTCATACTTACAGGTTCATGGTGGAGGTGGAGCCTACCAACGCCGCGGAGACCGATCCGTCCGACAACGCTGTATCGTGGGAGGTCAGGGCGGAAGCGGTGGAGGAAGGGGGCGACACGACGCCGCCGAGCGTGACGATCACCGATCCGTCCGAGGGGAGCTACTTCTACACGGGAGAACCCGTGGACGTTGTCTGGAGGAGCTACGATGATAGCGGCGTCTCGTACGTGACGGTTGACTGCGGAAACGGTGTGAAGAAGGAGTCGCTCCCCGCCTCCGGACAGACGACGTGCACCTACACCTCGGCCGGGACGTACACCATCGTCGTGAGGGCCGTGGACGTGTACGGTAATGTAGGGGCCGACTCTGTGAAGATTTACGTTAAGGCGCCGGAGACGCCAGAGCCGGAGGTGAACATAACGGAGTGGAGCTATGACGGTAGCTGGACGGAAGAAAATGTGGTGTTTGAAGGGACGGCGAAGAACGTGGAGTGGATGGAGGTCGTTGACGATGCAGGCAGGGAGGTCGGCACGTGCGAGCTCCTGGGCGATACATTCACCTGCACCGTTTTCGCAGAGGGGGAGTACAACGCCTTCCTCAGGTACGGGAACAGCGAAACGGCGAAGAGCTACGAGCTCGGCACGATAAGGATAGACAGGAGCGACCCGGTCATAAACGTCATACTGCCAGAAGAAGACGCGGTGTATGAGGAGAGCGTGCCCGTGGATTACACGGTAGAAGACCTCACGGACGTGAGCTCCTACGTTGACTGTAACGGGGACGGAATTGTCGAGTTCACGGGAGGATCGGAGGGCAGCTTCACATGCACGTACACAGAGGCGGGCACGAAGACGCTCGTAATAGGGGCTGCGGACCTGCTCGGGCACACCACAGAGGTAACGGTAACGTTCACGGTGACCCTGCCGGAGGAGAACGTGGAGACCAATGTGCCGGAGGAGAACATAGAGGAAGGAAATGTGGAGGAGAACGTGACAGGGGCTTATGCGGTGAACCTCGCGGTGGAGGTGTCCGTGCCATCGAGGGTGAGAGTGGGGACTGCGGTGGACATCACGGTGTCGGTGTCGGCGGACTGCAACACGGGAACCGTTCCCTACCGTGCGGAGGTCAACGTGGGTGACGGTGCCGTGGAGGAGTTCGTGAGGGAGGGGAGCGTGGCCTGTGGCGGAAGCGACGCGTTCACCGTGAGCTACACGCCCACGAGAAAGGGGACGTACACCGTGAAGGTACGGGTGGCGGCACTGGAGCATAACGAGACCTCCCTCGCCGACAACGAGGCCTTTGCGACGTTCTATGCCTGGAAGCCTTCGAGGTACACCACGGGGACCACATACACCCCGCCCACCACAACGACGGAGGTGAACGCGGTGGTAGAAGAGAATGTAGGGGGAGCTGTGGCGCCGCCCGCCGCCGTAGAGGAGGCCACCGTGGAGGAGGTGGAGGTACCGGTGTCGCTGCCTGAGACCCCGCCCGAGGAGGAGGTGACAGCTCCCGCTCCATCGCCCGCCACAGGGCTCGCCACGATGTACACACCTCAGGACCTCGCCACGGCCTTCATAGTGTTCCTCGTCTCCCTGGTGATATTCCTGAGGGTGCTCTGATCCCCTTCCTTTTTCTAAACACTTCGAACCGTGTTTGAAATGTAGGGTTTAAGCGGAGTTCGGGGCTATATACTACTTAGAGGTGGTAAATATGCGGAGGATCCTCTTCCTCCTCCTGCTCATCCCCCTCGCGGTGGGATGTGTGCAGGTAGTGAGGCCCATTGTCAGCGGAGAAGGGGCGAGGCTCACCTTCTACGACACGCTGGTCGTCCCGCTAAAGTGGAACCTTACGTGTGAGGCCAACACCGTGGTGGTGAACTGCGGCTCGGGTGAAGGGGCGGAGCTGCCGGCGAGCCAGGACTCGTACGTCTGTAGGTACGCGTCTGGCGAGACGTACACCATCAATATAACCCCTTACCTCGACGGAAACGCACTTCCAGAAACGAACTTCACCGTGTCCGTTTACCCAGACATCAACTCGTACGTCCTCAGCGACGCCAACGGATATGCACCGGGGAGCGTCACCCTCTCCTGGTACGTAGGCGACCTGCTGTTCTCCGCTCAGCTCATCGACTGTGGGGAGGGGAATGTTGTCGAGCTCAACGCCGAGGTTAGGAGCTACGGCTGTTTCTACACGAGGCCGGGTGTCTATTATCCCCTGCTCTACGCCACAGAGGACAACACGATTCTCGCCGTCACTTCAGCAGAGGTGAACGTCCTCCCTGACACGAACCCACCGGAGGTAAACCTATACTACGACGGAAATGTCGTGTGCTCGGCAGTTGACGGTGAGACACGTGTATCCTCCGTGGAGGTGAACGTTGAGGGGAACGTCACGGTGTGCGAGGGCAATACGTGCACCGTGGATGTCTCCGGCCTCCCGTCCGGTACGCACCACGCGGTGTGTAGGGCGTTTGACGCCGCGGGAAACGTGGGCACGGCGGAGCTAAACTTCCTCATCGACAGGCCACCCGAGATCACGGTCTATTATCCTCCAAATGGTATGGACGTCAACGCGGGCCAGTCGATCCCCGTGATATGGAGGGCAGAGGACGACCTCAGCACGCCGGAGGTTCAGGTAGTGTGCGACAACGATCCCAGGGCCGGACTGCCGGCGGAGGGCTTCCTGAGGTGCAGGGTATTCTGGAGCAACGTCGTAACCGTGAGAGCGGTTGACTCCGGTGGAAACGTGGCCGAGGTGAACGTGGAGCTCAACCTCCTTGAAGGAGAGCCCTCTCCGCTCCCGCCCGTCGTCCTCATCATCACGCCCGCTCAGGGTACGGAGTACAACGCCCCCGCGGAGGTGAACGTGGAGTTCGTGGCGGTGGACCCGGAGGAGGGGGTCACGGACATCAACGTGGTGTGCGGGGAGGAAAACGTCGAGGTGAACGCAGTAGACGGGTTCCAAGGCGTCACATGTGAGTTCAACAGGCCCGGGGAAAGGAGGATAGAGGTGTGGGCGAGGGGGAGTTCTGGTCTGATATCCTCTTCCGCTGTCACTGTCGTGCTCCGCGACGTTACACCGCCAGCAATCCTCATAAAGTGGCCGCCCCCAGGGAAGGTTTACAGGGCGCCGGCCGACGTTCCCGTGAGCTGGGAGGCGAGCGACGACAGTGGGGAGGTAGTCATCACCGTGGACTGTGGGAACGGAACTGTGTTGGAGGACCTGCCCACGGATGGGAGTGTCACGTGTGAGTACGGGGCGCCCGGTGTCTATACCATACGGCTCGTGGCCACCGACCCAAGCGGGAACAGCTCCGAGTCGACCACGTGGGTCAAGGTGAGGAGGAGAAGGAGGGCAGTCCCACCGCCGCCACCGGCACCCATAGAGGTGGAGAAGACGTTCCTGGAGGTCGGTGAGGTGTCGGTGACGGAGGGGTGGGCGAGAAAGGCGGTCATCGAGGTCGAGGTGAACTCGAGCTCAGGGCTCGAGGCGAGGCTCGTGGACGAGGAGAACCGCGAGGTCGGTGAGTGTGAGGTAAGGGATCGCAGGGTCGTGTGCGAAGTGAGGGAAGAAGGAGTACGCAGGGTGTTCCTCCTCCTCAGGAACGAGGACGGTGAGGAGAAGAGGATTGAAGTGGGGAGCGTAATGGTGGACAGGAGCCTGCCGGAGGTAGAGGTAGAGGTAAACGTCGAGGGGAACGCCGCCAGGGGGAGGGTCAGGGTGGAGGACATCTCCCCCGTGAGGGTGTTCGTGGACTGCGACGGGGACGGGATCTTCGAGAGGGAGGTTGGTGAGGAGTTCGTGTGCAGATACGCAGAGCCCAGTGAGAGGAAGATCGTGGTGAAGGCCGTGGACGCGGCGGGCAACGTGAACCTCAAGGGCGTCGTCGTAGCCTTGAAGGGAACCGAGAAGACAGAAGAGGAGAAAGAGGTGGAGGAAAGGTATGTGGAGAGGAGTGTGCCCACGGGCTATGCACCGCTCGCCGCGGGCGAGGTGGACGTGGGTATGACCCTCACCATCGCGGGACTGGTGTTCCTCCTCGTAGTGTTCGCACTGAGGGCCTTCATGAGATGAGTTAGAGGTCTATGTGGACGATCTCGCCGTTCTGGGGGGCCACCGTCCTGATCCCAAACCTCTCCTCTATCTCCCTTGCGAAGAGCTCCACGTTCTCTGGGTCGGCGTGCACGGTTACGACGAACTCAGGATCAGCCTTCTCCACGAGCTTGAACAGGTCGCTCCTCCCGGCATGGGCGGAAAAGTCGTAGTACTCCCTCTGCATCCTCACGGGGTACTCCACACCCTCCACCTCGAGGATTCCCTTCTCGAGGAGCTTCCTGCCCGGCGAGTCCTCCGTCTGGTAGCCCGTGAAGAGAACGGCGGACTTGGGGTCGTCCTTGAGGCGGAGGAGGTAGTGTATGACGGGTCCTCCCTGCACCATACCAGCGGTCGTCACGATGACAGCGGGTGACTCGGTTATCTCCTCCCTCTGCTGCTGGTTCCTCACCCATATAACCCTCTTTGACGCCTTCTTCAGCCTGTGGTAGTTGGAGATGTAGTCAGGGTACCGGAGGATTATCTTCGTGGCCTTCTTTCCCATGCCGTCGAAGTAAATAGGATAGCCGATGTTGTGGGCGGTGAGGAGGTCTATCATCTCCTGCGCCCTTCCAAGGGCGAACACGGGGATGACTACCTTGCCCCCGTTGTCGAGGATCTCCCTTATCCTCTCCACAAACTTCCTCTCGAGCTCGTGTCTCGGAGGGTGTTCCCTGTTTGCGTAGGTGGACTCGATTATGAGGATGTCGCACTCCACCCCGGAGAGATCGGCACCGGAGTGGAGCCTCATGGGCTCGATCTTGAAGTCGCCTGTGTAGACCACGGTGCCCTCGTCCGTCTCCATCCTCACGATGGCCGCCCCGGGTATGTGGCCCGCGTCCGTGAACTCCACGCTTACCTCGTCGCTCACCATAAAGGGTTGATAGTAGTGGAAGGTGAGCGTTCTCCTCACGGCCTCCCTCAGGTCCTCGCGTGTGAAGGGGGGCTCGTCCCCCCTGAGCTTTGCCACCTTCATGGAGTCCTCCCAGAGGAGCTTGGAGAGCTCGAGGGTGGGGGGCGTCATGTAAACCGTTGTGGTGAGCTCGGAGAAGAGGTGTGGGATGTAGCCCGAATGGTCGAGGTGGGCGTGGGAGAGGATGGCCGCGTCGATCATGCCCTGGAACTCCAGGGGGTACTCCACGTGGTCCGGCTCTATCTTTATCCCGTAGTCCAGCATCACCCTCGTCTTTCCCGTGTCGAGGATGAAGGCAGACCTGCCCACCTCGACCACACCTCAGCTACAGGTTTTTGACAATAAACTGTTGCTGATCAAGGCCGATGACGACTTGAGCACGCACCAGGTCTGGTCATCAACAGACGGCAACAACTGGCGTCAGGGCTTTCACAACACCATTTATTTCCCATAACCGGCATCGACAAGCGCCACAAAAAAACACTGAAATTACGGCTGCCCGATAAACCCAAGCAGATAAAGCAACAACATCACCGTTGCCGTTCCACCCACCAACATAAGAC
>JALTNN010000106.1 GCA_027000685.1 Microcaldota archaeon | reverse complement strand
ATCTTCTCGTGTGGACACCGCCTCATCCCTCGCCATCGCGTGGATAGAGAACCTCTCCTCTGTGCTCGAGGCGTGGAAGAGGAACGGCGTTATAAGGGATAGGGAAGGGTATCTCCAGCGGTTCCTCTCCCTCCTGAAAGAGGCGAAGTTTTCGTACCTCGAACCGGGCGAGATCGAGGAGAGGTACGTGGGGAGAATGGCAGAGCTCCTGAAGAAGCTCCTCGCCACACCCATGGACGAGGTGAGGAGGAGGTTCACCTCCTACGTCCTCGAGGAGGTGGAAGATCTCCCACGGAAGCTCAGGCTGAACCCGGCAGAGCCCTTCCAGGTCTTCAGGTACCGTTTCGTGACGGTGGTGTCCGTTTCTGACCACCCAACCCTTGAGCTGAAGGTAACCCGGACGAGGGACAGGTTCGGCGTGGAGAGAACAGTCGTGACGAATGTGAAGGACGTCAAGGAGGGGAAAGAGGCACTCATCGTTCTCCTACCGCCCCGCGAGTTCGACGGTGTATGGAGCGAAGGGATGTACGTCAAGTTTGACGTGGAGAAGCCCGAGGATATAACGGTGGACGACCTGAAGCCCTTGAACTCCTACTTCGTAGTGAAGCCCTGAGCGACACCTATTAATACCACTCCGCTCCAACATTTCCCATGGAGGTCAGGTCTCCCTGTATCTTCTGCGGTGTAGGATGCAGACTCAGGTTCATCGTGGAGAACGGGCACATCGCGAGGGTCCTCCCCGACCCCGAGGACGGCGCGAGCAGGGGGAAGCCATGTGTGAAAGGGCTGGCGCTCCCCGGACTTGAAAAGGTTGACAGGGTAACGGAACCCCTCGTGAGAGGTCCGGACGGTCTCGAAAAGGTGGATTGGAACTATGCCCTCGAGCTCATAGCCGATGCTCTCGATAACACCGATCCTGCCCTCACCACGTGGGTTGGTAGCGGAGAGATAACGAACGAGGACAACTACGCCATCCAGAAGTTCGCCAGGGAAGTTATCGGAAGCGAGAACATTGACTCGTGTGCAAGGCTGTGCCACGCACCCACAGTAAAGGTCTACAAGGAGATGTTGGGAATAGGGGCCTCCCCCGGCTACATGGATGACGTCTTCGACGTGGACCTCATACTCGTGGCGGGGACGAACCCCGCTTCCAACTATCCCGCCCTCTTCTCCCGCATGGTCGGGAAGGATATAGCCGTGGTATCTTCCTGGCTCAACGACACAATGAAGTTCGCGAAGTACAGGGCCATCGTCCGTCCGGGAACAATTGCCTTCTTCCTCGCGGGCATCGTTCACCTCCTCATTGAGGAGCACGGCCTCCGGAAAGACTACCCCGGTTTTGACGAGCTCCGGGAAAGCGTGAAGGTCTATACCCCCGAGAAGGTGGCTGAGCTTACCGGCGAGAAGAAGGGGGTGCTACTCGACTTCGCCGAGGCCGTTGCTTCGGCGGAGAGGATAGGGGTCATGCACGGGATGAAGATCACCCAGACGTACCACGGGAGTGACGGGGTGAGGGCTATCACAGCCATCGCCCTCCTCAAGGACGGGAAGATACTCACGAACAGGGGGAAGGTGAACATACAGGGGTGCGGGGACGTTGGGGTCGTTCCCGGCCCCGGCGGGATGGACATGGTGGAGACGTTCGTGCTCCACCCTGTCAAGTTCGCCTTCGTCTCCATCATGAACCCTGCAAGGAGCCTCCCCTGGCTAGAAAGGGCGTGGGAGAACATGAGGAGGATGTTCCTCGTCCACGCCACACCCTTCCTGAACGAAACGAGCGAGTTCGCTGACGTGGTACTCCCGACCCCCTTCCTCATTGAGAGAGAGGGAACCGTGACCACGGGAGAGAGACGTGTAAGAAGGGTGTACCGCGTCCTCGACCCGCCCGGGACTGCCCGCCAGGACTGGGAGTTCCTCCAGGAGCTCGCCCGACTTTTCGGCTATGAGTGGGGCTGGAAGAGCTGGAGAGACGTGTTTAGAGAGATCGTCGAGAGGGTGGAGGGATATCACCACCTCTCCGTGGAGAGGGCGGAGAGGGGAGAAGACCAGTTCGCCGACAAGGAGATCAAGTTCAAGAGGTTCTCGCCCATAAGGGGGAGGATCATAGACTACCCCGGCTACCCCTACAGGCTCGTGACAGCGAGGACATACTTCCACTTCAACACGGGCGACGTCACGATGAAGATCGACCTCCTCAGGGCCCACGCAGATGAATACTTCCTCATGAACCCGGAAGACCTTCGAGAGCTCGGCAACCCGTCCGAGGTAGAGCTCGCCTCTCCTGTGGGAAGGATAAGGGTGAAGGTGAGGGGCGACGAGAGGGTCCCGCCCAAGACAGT
>JALTNN010000105.1 GCA_027000685.1 Microcaldota archaeon | reverse complement strand
GTATACGCTCCAACTACGGCCTTCCTCGCACCCATGTTCGCCATATTTGGACACAACTACCCCGTCTGGCTGAAGTTTAGGGGCGGAAGGGGAATAGCAGCCCTTCTTGGCTTTTTCCTCTTCACAAACCCCGTCACCTTCGTCCTCTTTCTTGTCCTTCAAGGTATTGTGGTGGCCTTTACGAAGAGGTTCGCCCCTGGGGCTATGTTCTCGCTCCTCACTTCACTCCCCCTCGCCCACGTCTTAGGATTCCCCGTCCTCACCTCACAGGCCCTGGCCGAGCTACCCGTCTGGCTGAGGTACAGGGAGAAGTACATCCTCATGAGGGAGGGTAAGCTGGAGGTGGGCTTCTGATGATAGACGGACATCACCTCAAGAGGGCTGTGGGAGAGACTGTGGACATCCTCGAGGCAGAGAAGGAGTTCATGAACGACATAAACGTGTATCCCGTGGCCGATGGGGACACGGGCACAAATATGTATGTCACGCTGAAGGGTGTGTGGGAGTCCATCCTCGACCTCGAGGAAAGACGGGTTAACATCGTGGCACAGCACATCGCCGAGGCTTCGCTCGTTCACGCCAAAGGGAACTCAGGCGTCATCCTCTCGCAGTTCTTCTGGGGCTTCAGGGAGGGCGTGAATGGCAAGGAAGCCCTCGGGGTGAGGGACCTCGCAGTGGCCTTCGCCACGGGGACGAGGTACGCGTATCAGGCTGTTGCAAATCCCGTGGAGGGCACAATCCTCACGGTAATGAGGGAGACGTCCGAGTGGGCCACGAGGTTCGTGAGGAGGTTCAAGGACGTGGGGGAGTTCCTCACGGGGATATTCAGGAAAGGTCTGGAAGCCCTCGAGAAGACCCCAGACTTTCTCGCCAAACTCGGCAAACCGAGGGTGATAGACTCCGGCGCCTACGGCTTCACGCTCTTCCTCGAGGGGTTTGTGAGGGCCGTAGGGAGGTCTGTGAAGGGCAGGAGAGTCAGGGGAGTCAAGGTGGAGAGGGAATTCCATAAGGGCGAGCTCTACTGCACGAACTTCCTCGTAGAAGGCGCCGACCCTGACGCACTAAAAAAGGTCCTCACCGAGCTTGGTGACTCTGTTGTGGTTGTGGGAGCGGGTGGCCTCCTAAAGGTTCACGTCCACGCCCAGGATCCAAAAACGGTAGAGAGGAAACTCTCCGAACTCTGTAACGTTGTCCAGAGGAAGGTGGAGAGGATATGGTGAGCTTCTCCGTAGTGACGGACACAGTCTATACTCTCCCGCCCCAGCTCGAGGTGGGTGAGGTCAAAAAGGCTCAGGTCACCATAGTCGTGGACGACAGGGAGACGCATCTTTCGAAGGATCTCTCGGCCGTTGAGGTAGTGGAGCTACAGAAGAGGGGACACAGGCTTACCACGGCAGCTCCGAGCCCCGGCGAGTGGCTGAAAGCCTTTAACGAGGCAGAAGAACCCATAGTTGCCATAGCAGTCTCCTCAAAGCTGTCCGCTTCCTATAACAATGCTCTGATTGCCGCGAGGATGTCCAGGAAGGAAGTCCACGTGGTCGATTCGATGAGTGCCACGATAGGGCAGGGGCTCGTAGTTTACAGAGCGCTCCTCCTCTCGGGGAAGGGAGAGGAGGTAGAGCTGGCTGTGAAGGAGCTTCAGGATGTGGCAAAGAGGGTGAGGATCTACCTTAGCGTCGGGAGTATGGAGTACCTTGCAAGGTCGGGGAGGGTGCCCTGGATAGCAGGAAAGCTCGGCGAGTTTCTCGGGCTACACCCCATCCTCACAGTTGAGGACGGCCTCATAAAGAAGCACTCCGTAGTGAGGAGCGGGGTCCCGGAGAGGCTCGCATCCCTCGTGAGAGAACCTGAAGGCCCTGTTATAGTGGGCAAGGTCGAGCCCCTAAAGGAGGCCGACGAGCTCTACGCCCTCCTGAAGGAGAGGGGGTATGAAGTCTACGACGTCTTTACGTGCCCCGACATCGTGGTACATGTGGGGCCCGGTAGTTACGGGGTAGCTTACATCGAGCGACCCTCTAAAAACACTTCCGGGGAGAAGAAATAAGGTGGACAGGGAATCGTTCCTCCATGTTCTGCAGATCGCACGTCTTCGCCTGACCGAGGAGGAGATAGAGGAGTTCCTGAAACAGTTCGAGGAGATCTTCTCCCTCATGGAGAGAGTGAAAACGATAGAGTTCTCAGAATCCGACGAGGAAGTCGTGGAGAACCCCCTCAGGGAGGACAGAGCTGAAAAACCGGGCGAGGATGTCACATCCGTGTTTCCCGTGAAGAAAGACAGGTACCTGGAGGTGCCGAAGAACCTATGATGGAGCTCGTTGAGAGGCTGAGGAGCGGCGAATTACTGCCCTCCGAGCATCTCGAGGAGAGACTGGATGTGATTGGGAAAAGGG
>JALTNN010000104.1 GCA_027000685.1 Microcaldota archaeon | reverse complement strand
ACGACAAGTCCGTAAATCCCGACTCGAAGGAGTGGAAGAAGGTGGAGAAGTACGTGCAGAAGCTCGGAAAGCTCGTCTCCCCCGACTTCCTCAAGTATGACTACACAATCAGAACTTCAAATAACTTTCCCACGGCCGCCGGCTTCGCCTCGTCGGCCTCTGGCTTCGCCGCTCTCGCGAAGGCGATCCTTCTGACGCTATCGGAAGAACATACTTGGATGGAGGACATCCTGAACGATGTCAAGAAGTTAAGCGTGGTTGCCCGGCTGGGGTCGGGTTCGGCCTGCCGTTCTGTTACTAATGGAGCGGTCCTGTGGAGAAGAGGTTGGGACAGAGAACCGTTTGATCCCCTATGGGACTCCCACGCTGAGGAGGTGACCTCAGCCCCGGAGGACATCCTGCTCGTGTACGTGACGGTGAATCCCCTCAAGAAGAAGGTGTCCTCGAGGGAGGGTATGGCCCGCAGTGTCAGAACATCTCCCATTTACTGGACCTGGGTCGAGATGGAGGAAGACGACCTCGAAACGGACCTCAGGCTCGTGAGGAAGAGGAGGTGGGAGGAGCTATTCCCCAGGATCATGATGCACTCGAACGCCCTCCACGCCGTCTGCCGCTACACCTACCCTCCCATAGAGTATCTGACCGATCAGAGCAGGGAGATAATCGAAAGGGTACACACCTTCATCGAGGAACATGGAAACGTGGTGGCTTACACCTTCGATGCCGGTCCCAACCCCGTCCTGTTCGTGCTGGAAGACGTCTGGGACGATGCGAGGAAAATAGTAGACGGGTTCAAGTACACGGTTACCAGACCGCTCTGAGGTGACCGCGCTTGAGCGAGCTCCATTCCCGCGTCCTCGCCGGCCTCGTGGAGGGCAGGATTGTCTCTGACATCGGCGTCAACAAGCTTGCAGTCCTTTCCTCGGGCGACCTGCCGAGCGTTGTCGAGGCCTCCTCTCTCCTCCTTCCTCTCCAGCTCGAGCGGGGTCGGGAGGATCTTCCTTGACTACGAGGATGTTCTTGACTACGACCCCCATGTCATCGCACTCGTGGCGAGGGATCCGGCTTCCCTCTCCCACCAGCTCTCCACGGTGACGTCCACCTCCTCGGACGTCTTCGTCACCCTCTGGACGTCCGACTTCCTCGACAGCGTGACGCTCCCCTCCGACCGGGACATCTACCTCGTCCGCTACGACCCTACTTCCTCCCACCTCCTACTCCTGAAGTGGGAGGGGACCCCCTCCGTCCTCTTCGAGTACAACGTCCCGGCAGAACTTGTAAAGTACCTGTAGAAGGAGTGCGCCGGCCGGGATTCGAACCCGGGTCGTCGGCGTGGCAGGCCGACGTCCTACCAGGCTAGACTACCGGCGCCCAAAACTTTCATTGGGTGAAACCTTTTTATTTCGTGACAGCCCCCTCTCCACTCCACCTCAACATGTGGGAGAAGAGAATGGGGACGAGGAAGGTGAACACCGCCGTGGCACCCACCATCACAGAAAATACATCCTGTCCTATTAACCCCACATCGTAGAGGAGCTTCAGCACAACTATGCTCGTACTGAACCTGACCGATAGTCCCACGCCCGCTGTGAGGGCTTCCCTGAGTGTCAGATAGCCCCTTGAAGCCAGGATGGTAGCAAGGACTTTGACGAGGGCCGTTACCACTACCACCAAGAACACGAGCCCCGCACCCGCGGAGAGCGCACCCATATCCGTGGTCACACCCACCCAGAAGAAGAATATGGGCGCGAAGAACCCGAAGGTTACGGCCCTCACCTCCCTGAGAAGCCTCCCGATGGCCTCTGGTGGCAAGAACGTCCTTATTGCAATCCCAGAGAGTATGGCAGCGAGGGCTTCGATGTCCGCAACGCTCCCCACGCTCACGAAGAGGAAGAGGAAGAAGAAGGCCACGGGAAGGGCAGCTCCCAGATTGCCATGCCTCAGGTCAATATGTAGCCTCTTCAGGAACCTCACCGCTGCCGTGAGGAAGAACAACACACAGAGCGCGAGCACGTACGTCCATATCTTCGTCCCAGCGTGGCCCGCCGCACCTCCAACGAGCGTTGACACCCACACTATCGTTGCAAGCTCTATCACGTCGTCCAGCGTCCCCACCCCCACTATGTACCGCCCGATCCTGGTGTTCACAGCCCTGCTCTCCTCTAGGATGGGGACGAGCACGGCCTCCCCCACTGTGGCAAAGGAGAGTGCCACAAGGATAGAAATTTCCCAGGGATAGCCAAACAGGTAGTGGATCAGCATGCTACCCACAAGGGCCTCCGAGAGGATTATGAAGAGTGTGCCCTTCACGACGACTCCGCTGCTCCTGACAAGCTCCTTCACGTCGATCTCCAGCCATATGAGGAAGAGGAGGAGTAACATTCCCACCTCTGCGAGGACGTTGAAACCAGCCTCTCCAAGCCCCTCCACGAGCC
>JALTNN010000103.1:2031-2477 GCA_027000685.1 Microcaldota archaeon | reverse complement strand
GTATAAAAAAGCTCCCTCCCTACGTGAAAGAGCTTCTTGAGGCGAGGATAGGGATTAACAGGCTCAAGCTCGCCCTTGGAAGGCTGAAGTCCGTGCTGAGGGCATTGGAGGGGATAAGGGATGACATCCTGTTCAAGCTTGGTAGGGTGAGGAGCGAGGAGGAGGCCTACAGGCTGAGGAGACAGTACCTCGCAAGGGTTTATGAAGTATTGGGGGATATTGACGAGGATCTTAGGATCGTCTCCTATGCGAGGTCGCAGCTGAGGAGGATACCCCCGATAAAACATGAACTCCCCGTCGTCGTGATAGCAGGCCTCCCGAACGCCGGCAAGTCCACCCTCCTTAAGGCACTCACAGGATCAGAGCCCGAGATAGCCCCATATCCCTTCACCACGAGACGACTGTTACTTGGCCACTTCTCTGACGGATACAGGGACATCCAGGTG
>JALTNN010000103.1:0-2021 GCA_027000685.1 Microcaldota archaeon | reverse complement strand
ATCCAGGTGATAGACACGCCCGGCATCCTTGATAGGCCGGTGGAGAAGATGAAGCCGGAGGAAAAGGAGGCGGTCCTCTCCATGAAGTACCTCGCGGACCTCGTGGTGTTCCTCGCAGATCCATTCCAGGACGAGGCCTCCCAGCTATCCCTTCTCAACTATTTAAAGGGTACGCTACACAAACCTTTTCTGGTAGTGGTCGGCAAGGCCGACCTCCTCGAGGACCCCGAAAAAGAGGTTGAAAGGTTCGGTGCCGAACTGTGTGTGAGCCCCTTGACAGGATACAACGTGGAAGAGCTGAGAAATAGGATAATAAAGGAGCTGGAGGGGATAAAATGGTGATAGAGGCAAACCTCGACGAGATTTTACACCTCATGGATGAGATCATCCAAGATCCGGGAGTCCCGAGGAACATAAGGTCCGCTGTGAGCGACGCGAAGGAACTCGTTACTAAAAAGGAAGGAGACCCAGTCGTGAACGTAACACAGGCCATATACATCCTCGACGAGGCCGCAAATGACGTTAACATCCCCATGCATACGAGAACGCAGATCTGGTCACTCATCTCCGCCCTCGAGGCCTACAAGGAGTCCATGAAGTGACGGCTTTCAACCCTTTCCCCCTTCTTCTATGCGTGGACATAATAGAGCATATGAAGAGGACCGTTGTGGAGAAGGCGTACAGGTACGGGCTCATACTCACCCCCGAGGCCCTCGAGTACCTCGTGTTCTCCGAGAAGGATGTGGAGGGAAAGTTGAGGGAGCTTGCAAGGAGGGGAGTGACAACCGTCAGGCTCGAGGACCTGGCGGAGGAACGAGAAGAGGAGAAAGGGGAGGTCGAGGTTCTCCCGGCTACCGAGGAAGAGGAAGGGTGCGAGGGAAGGATACGGATACTCCTCTATATAGATCCCGACGAGGTGGAGCCGGCTGACTGGGACAGGGAGAGGGAGCGCATCCTCCTCGAGAGACTGGAGTACCTCGGGGAGTTACTCCGTGGTAAGGCACGGGTCTCACCCACCTCGTACTCCAGGGCTCTCAGGAGCGGGGAGGAGAGGGACGTCATAGGGATCGTGGCGAAGATCGACGAGACGCCGTCAGGGAAGGTCATCATCCACCTCGAGGACGGGGAGGATGCAGTCACGGTGATCCACACGGGGGTGAGGGAGGCGGAGAGGAAGATGAGGTACCTCGTCCAGGACTCCGTGGTAGCGCTGAAGGTGGTGGGTACGGGGGACGTCCTCCTCCTCCGGGATATCACATTTCCCGGAACGGTTGGATTCGCGAGGAGGAGGCTACCATGTCCCAAGAGGTTACTCGTCGTGCCGAACCCTTACTCCCACGACCTCTCACAGCTCTTGAACGTCGATGCGGACGCAGTCGTCCTCCTCTCCAACGTCGTCCACATATATAGAAGTGCAAACCCGAGGGAGGAGTACAGGAAGCTCGATGCACTCCTGACGTCGCAGGAAAAGGAGGTCTTCGTGGTTCCCGGTATGTACGACGCCGTGAGGTCGATTCCCCCACACCCACCCCTCGATCACTCCCTCCTCCCAGACAGCTCCTCCTCCGACCACGTCCACCTCCTCGGGTCACCCGCCATTATTAAGGTGGACAGCATCCCCGTCCTCCTCTACGACGGAGAGTTCTACTCCCACACGGGGAGAGACCCGGAGACGATGGTCTATACCCGCCTCGTCCAGCCCGACATAAGCACATATCCCTACAGGTCTTCCCGAGACTACTCCCTCCTGAGGAGACTCCCACAACTTGTGCTCATGCCTGTGGGAGGGAGGCCGAGGAGGACGGGCGACGTGGACATCGTCACGCTCGACACTCCCTATATCGTTGACGTCTCCACAGGGAAGGTGATCAGGCTTGAAGAGGGAAGAGGTTGAGGGAAGGAGGGAACCGGAGATCACGACCTACACGCCGGATCCGGAGAGCGAGGACATCTTTGACGTCTACCACGCCGTGAGGGAGGCCCTGTTAAGGCCTCCCTCACGGCGTGGTAGACGTCAAAGA
>JALTNN010000102.1 GCA_027000685.1 Microcaldota archaeon | reverse complement strand
ACTCCTCCATCAAAGCTATGCCATCTTCATAGAATTAAACCTAGATGAAAGAGATCGGCTCTCCACAGTGGGAACGGGTGAGGGGTGTCTCGTGGCCCTCAGGAGGACAGATAGATCGAAGAGGCCTGAGCTCGCAGTCGTGCCAGAGGGCTCCTACCTCGTTTTCTACTGTGATAACTTCGCCTTTGCTGACGCCTGTTCCTATTTCGTTAACGCGTGGACTATAACAAGAACGACGGAGGGGTACTACGTCTACTACAAGTGTGTGAAGAGACACGTCGAGGACTTTGGAACCGTTTACATGTTCGTGCTAGATAAACTACTTGATGAGGCTCCAGGAGGTGGGTAACAAGGCTTTTATATCACGCTTACCTCATTAGGGAGGTGGTCCGGAATGAGCCGACTTAAGGAGCTGATAACCGCCATCGAGAGGTTTATTCCCGGGATCTCGGCCTACAAGGAGAAGGAACTTCTGAGGGAAGAGGATTTAGCATTGAGGAGGTACCTCAGGACGATGCTTGAGGACGCCCTGCACGACCTCCGTGAAACGGAGAGATACGCCGTGATGACGTCGGGAATAGACCCGACGTTGTTCGAGGAGCAAGTCGTCCAGAAGCTCGAGATCATAATAAGGGAGCTCGAATCGGCTGAGGCGGGCTACGCCGGGTGGCTAGACCAGATAAACATAGAGGAAGATGTCCTCGAGGCCGTGCTGGAGAACGACAACGCACTTGCCGAGAAGGTTACGGCCTTCAGGGAAGCTGCAAAACAGGCATACAGCGATGTAATGGGCGGGAAGCCCCTCGATATAGCGGGGCTGTCCTCGATGGTGAGGGAGATTGAGGGCCTCCTCGAGAGGAGGAAGACCATCCTCAGGAAGGGAGGTGATTGACGATGGTTATCCCGTTCCTTGGTGGGGAGAAAAAGGCCAAGACAGGGGTGGAGGTGATCGAGTGGGCGAACATGAGTCCCACAGACATCGTCTGGAAGTGGCCAAATGACAGGATACGGCTCGGGTCTGTGGTGGTCGTGAGGGCTGGTCAGGCAGCCGTATTCCTCAGGGACGGTAAGATAATGGGCGTGTTGGAAGAGGGAAGGCACGTCTTGACTACGGCAAACTTCCCGTGGCTAACAGATCTGTTGGAGGCAGTGCCCGGCGTCGGGAAAATGATGGACATGTTCAAGGCGGAGATCTACTTTGTCTCGCTCACGGAAAAAAGGGGAACGTTCGGTGGAAAGGCGTATGCTGGTAATAGGTTCCCCGTCAAGATAAGGGGTGACTACCGCTACAAAGTAGAGGATCCCGAGACGTTCCTCAGGGAGCTTGCAGGGGCGTCAACGGACATAGACTCGACCTTCGTCACTAACTACCTCGTACAGACTGTAATGTCAAGGCTTCAGAAGTTCATAGGTGATCTCCCGCCAAATGACTTCACAGAGACCATGCAGGTTCAGAATAAGGCGAAGGCCTTTCTGACAACACAGTTTGAGCAGTTGGGCCTCAAGCTAATAGACCTCAATCTTGTGCTCGAGCTCTCAGAAGAGTTCGAGAAGCTCCTGCCCTACCTTGCTTCTGCCCAGTCTTGGGACCAGCTCTTCAGGATACTACAGATGCAGACACTCCAGCAGATGGCACAGAGCGCCGGACAGAACCCAGCGGCCGGCCTTGGTGTGGGTATGGGTATGGGTATGGTGATGCCCTACATGATGGCGCCGGGAATGACACCTGCTGCTGCGCCTGGAGCTCCCATGATGGCAGGGGGAGGTATGGTTCAGCAACCCGCCCAGCAGGTGAAGAAGTGTCCGAACTGTGGCGCTAACGTACCAGCAGACGCAAAGTTCTGTCCCTACTGCGGCTACAAGTTCGGGTAAGGGGGTGTAGCAGGTGGAGGCCGTTCAGGGCCTCGTGCTCAAGTGTCCGAACTGTGGCGCACCGCTGGACGTGAGCCCGGATGACGTCGTCACCCTCTGCCGTTACTGCGGGCAGGTGGTTAGCTTGAGGGAGGGTGTCAAGGACGCGAGAGTAGTGAAGTGTCTGCCAAGGGCTGAAGTGGAGGAAAGGGTGTTCAAGGCGTTAAAGAGAAGGGGGCTGAGTCCCACGCCACTAAAATCCGAGATTGTTTACCTCCCCTTCTTTATGTTCGAAGCCCATGCAAGGGGAACGGTGGTAGTGGAAATTCGTACACGGAATAGAATAGTTACGAAAGAGTTGGAATACAAGAGGGATGTGCCGGCAACCGTCTATGGGAGGTTTTCAGAGTTTGAGGGACTCAAGGCGATAATGGACAGTGTGGAGAGGGCTCACAAAAGTAAGCTCAACCTGGGTCCGCTGAACCCAGAGGATGCAAAGTACATCAAGGTATTGGGCTCTCAAAAGACCGAGGGAGAGGCGTCAGATGAGGCACGCGAGAGGGCTGAGTTCAACGCCTCACCTATAAGGGCAGAGGGGATCCTCGGGCTCGTGGGCGCCTCACTCACCAACATAAAGTTCTATGATGCGGACATCTCTATCTCCTACGATGGCTTCTATTTTTATCCCGTCTTCTTCTACAGGTGGAGAGAGGGGGGACGTGTGTTTACCACGATAGCGAACGGATGGGACGGTAAGGTCATATATACGAGGCTTCCCATCTCAAATACCCTGAGGACGGCGGCCGTGGTAGTGGCGATCGCATCTCCGTTGTTATTCCCGTTCCTCGCTCCCTCCATAGGTGCCCTCTCGGCCTTCGGCGTCTCTACAGTCATCGGATTCCTCGCCGCAAACTTCGCTATGAAGGGTGATATGACATGGCAGGGAGGCTTGTAAGCTGCTCAAACTGCTCGGCGACATTCATGGTGCCCGAAGGTGTGTCAGCTGTCGTCTGTCCGTTCTGTAGGTATCAGATAGTCCTCACAGAGGAGACCGTACTCGACTTCCCGGTCTATATGCTACCCGTAAGGGTGAGTAAGGGGGAGGCCGTTGAGATCCTTGTAGAAGAGATGAGTAAGCAAGTGGGAGTATCCGAAAGAGCTCTGGAAGACGTCAAGAAGGCGAAAGTGGTGTTATTTCTCCTACCCTTTATGGTGTTTGACTCTGACTCGTACGGTGTAATAAAATATAAAAAGTGGCGGGGAGACGTGGCATTTAAGGGCGAGGTCGCTGTTCCTCTTCATCCTAACTTCTCGTTCCTCACGGGGATAAGCATACCACCAGCTGCACGCTGTCCCATCGATGCCAATCTCGCCCAGACAGCTATATTTGTCCCCGCAGACTTCAACGTTAAGGCGATAAGGCCTGAAGTTGAGGTCGTCGAAGGAAAGACGTGGCTGGGTGTGAAGGTCATCAAGGCGATAAGGATAGATAGGGGTGAAGGTTACGATCCGAAAAGAGAAGCTGAAGAGTACGTTAAAAATAGGATAATAGACCTGTCCTTGGCGCGTGGACAAAGGCCTGTGGATTTCACCATCAAGCTGGAACCTGTAATGGTGGTCTATGTTCCGTTCTATCTTATGGAGTACGGACCCTCTAGAGATAAAGGTTACCTAGCAATAATGAATGCGTCCAATGGCGAGGTCATCATTGCAATGTACGAGGAAGGAGGTGAGTTCAGGGCAAAGGCTCTCGGTAGGGCGGTGTTCGCGGTGCTCGCAGGTGCTGTTAGCTGGTTCGTGTCAAACAGTCTTCTCCCGCTCGTCGCAGGCTTCGTGGTGGCCGCACCCTTCCTCTACAGGAGCCTCGTGAGGGTGCACTCCTTCGGAACAAAGTCCGGTCTGTTCAATATAGGGCAGGCGTACGTGATAAAGAAGTCGCTTGAGGAGATAAGGAAGGGTGAACAATGACATCCTTTGTTCTCGTTTGCCTAAATAAACATTACTTCAAGTTTATCTTGAACGTGGGTGGGGCCGTGGTGTAGCCTGGCCTAGCATACGGGCTTCGGGCGCCCGCGACCCGGGTTCGAATCCCGGCGGCCCCACTCGCGGACCCGTAGCGCAGCCTGGATAGCGCGTCGGCTTGCGGAGCCGAAGGTCGGGGGTTCGAATCCCCCCGGGTCCGCTGAGTCTATAGGAATCTCGATCTCCCACAATTCAACCAGATAATTGTGTAGTAATTGATTTCTCTTGGATTTTTGACTGTTGAAGTGACAACGGCCTCGCAAAAGCTATAAATAGGAGCGGTTCCAATAACCATAGGAAGTTATGAAAGGTAGAAGAGCCCCTCTACCCGTTGCAGCTGTAAAGGTAGTTGAGGTTTTGCGGGAAGGTCCAAAGAGTGTGAACGAAATCCAGAGGAGAGTAGGAATATCCTGGGAGACCGTATCGAAGGTTCTTAGAATGCTTGAAACGATTGGTGTCGTTAAGAAAGAGGAAGCAGGCAAAGAACACATATACTTCCTCATTAGCACACCTGTGTCCGGTGAGGACTGTTACTTCTCCGTGGCGCTCGGTAAAGAGGTGGAGGACGAGCTACGGAAACTCTACGGTACCATAAAAAGGAAGTGGTACGAAGTGGCGGGGGCGTATCCGGACGCCATACAAGTCCAAAAGACCGCTGTGCACGTAATCAAAGAGTTAGGCCTTAATCTACCGGTGGGAAGGTTCAAATACGGCCTTATCACCCCGCTCAAGTACAGGCAGGACGAGGAGTATCCAGAATTGAAAGGCGAACGGAAGAAGCAGGTTGAAGAGATCGTAGAGAAGCTGGCCAAGAAATATGGTCGCCTTCCGTCCTGGAAGATGGTGGAAGACCAGCATAAGGAAGAGGGCCTGTTGTTCTATGAATACTGGGCCCGGCTGCTGGTCTCCTTAGAGAGAGACCTAAAAACCGCTAGGTCTCTGCTCGTAAAGTTGTTGGAAGTTGTAAAAAACAGGGGCTCTTCCGAGCTCCTCTCAAGGCTTTATGGCCTCATCACCCTTGCAGAAGATGACATCATCCCAAGAAGTGTCTTACCAATAATAGCTGAGGAGATCAAAAGCTACACGGAGGCCGCAGAATTCTACGAGGATATGAGGAGATTTGGACTCTTAGATGCCCAGCTCTGGCATCTTCTCACCTGGCTGAAAGAAAAGGAGGATATTATCGAAGAGCTTGTCTCCTCGGTCCTGCCCTCTGTGGAGATAGACAAGGCCGTAGAAGCCTCATTAAAGGACCTTGCTAGTTAGTCACAGAACGCGTATATCTGGGTAACGTCGGCGACCTTCACCCCATGCGAGCTGAGAAATGTGCCTATGGGAGCGAGGACGAAGTGTTTAACGTCGTTCGTTAGGAGGAGATCTGCACGGTATCGGACAGCTAATACTGCATGTAAGGCGTCGGTCGGGTTTGCCTCGTCTAATTTACTGGCCCTGTATCTGTCCTCCTTCGTGTATGGTACGAGATGTACACCGAGCTCCCGGAGAAATCGCTGTACCTTCACTAGTTTTTGTGGAAACGTGTTTTTGATCTCGTCAAGGAGCCAGGTAGAGGTGATAAGGGTTACGTTTCCCTCTCCAACACATTTCTTCAGCTTAGAAAACACCTGGCGTACGTCCAATCCCCTGTACCTCTCCCCCTTCACGATGGCAAGAATGATATTCGTGTCGAGATAAACACGCACACTTCTATCTGTTGCTCACATTTTAAACGTTTCTCGTTCCATCATCTTTAGTCCTGAAGGAGGGAGGACTATGGCCACAGCATACGATGTGCCGGGTCAAAGGCTCGTCGAGGAGCTCGCGAAGGAGCTCGAGGGAATGATAAAAATGCCCGAGTGGGCGAAGTTTGTCAAGACGGGTCCTCACAAGGAGAGGCCCCCCGAGCAGGAGAACTGGTGGTACATCAGGGCGGCCGCCATCATGAGGAGGCTCTACCTCGACGGACCGGTTGGCGTGGCGAGGCTGAGAACCTACTTCGGTGGGAGGAAGAACAGGGGAGTTGCACCCGAGAGAAGGGTGGACGCCGGTGCAAAGATAATAAGGACGATCCTCCAGCAACTTGAAGAGGTAGGGCTCGCCGAGAAGGTGGAGAAGGAGGGAAGGCGGCTCACGCCGAAGGGCATTTCCCTCGTGGACAAGGTGGCGACGAGGATAAGGATGGAGATGGATGGCGTGAAGAAGGAGGAGAAGAAGGGTGGAAGGAAGAAGTCCAAGTCCTGAGGAGGAGGCGAGAAAGGCCTACCTCGCAAGGCTCCAGCTAAGGGCGACCTTGAAGAGCATAATGACGAAGGAGGCATTTGAGAGGCTTGAGAGGGTGAAGATGGCCAACCCTGACCTATACGCGAAGGCCGTTCAGGCAGTGATGTATGTCTATCAGTCAGGCGGAAAGAAGATCGACGAGGAGACGCTCCTCAAGATACTCAAGAAGCTCAGGGGGCCAAAGAAGGAGACGAGAATAAAGATATTCCGGAAGTGAGGTGGTTGTATGGCGAAACACAAAGACCCCGAGTTTAAGAGGCTCCTCTGGTCCTTCAGGAAGAAGAGGATGAGAGCACCTGTCTGGACATACCTCAAGACGGGGAAGAAGAAAAGGCTTCTCCCCAGGTTCACTAAGATCCACTGGAGGAGGACGGACTTCGGTAGAAGGATAAGGAGGATGATAGAATGATAAGCAGGGTTTACACCGTTCCCCTGAAGAAGGCGTGGAGGAAGAAGAAGAACAGGAGGGCAGAAGCAGCCGTGAAGTTCCTGAGGAGGTTCGTGGCGAGGCACATGAAGGTCGAGGAGGAGAAGGTGAAGATAGACGCGAAGGTGAACGAGAAGATCTGGGAGAGGAGTATGAACAACCCGCCGAGGAGAATCAGGGTAAAGGTTGACAAGATGGACGACGGCACGGTGATAGTTTCCCTCCTCGAGGAGGTGAAGAAGACGGAGGAGGAAGAGGAGAAAGAGGAGAAGCCGAAGGAGGAGAAAAAGAAGAAGAGGACTACGAGGAGGAAGAGGCGCAAGAAGGAGGAGAAGGAAGATGCCGGTGACGAAGAAAAATCTATTCAAGAATCCTAACATAGGCCTCTACATGGTGGCAACGGATGAGGTCTGCCTCGTTCCGGACTACGTCAGGGAGGAGGACGTGGAGGAGATTGAGAGATATCTGGGGGTCAGGGTGGTAAAGACGAGGATAGCGGGGACTTCCCTCCTTGGTGTGTTTGTCGCCGGAAATTCAGGGGGCCTCGTCGTTCCCTGGATCGCGAGGGAGGAGGAGGTGAGGGCCCTGAAGGAGGAGGGCATTGAGGTTCTCGTGGTGAAGGACAAAGTGACGGCCCTGGGGAACCTCGTGGCAGCGAACGACAGGGGAGCGGTTGTATCCGAGGCCGTGTCCGAGAGGGCGATGAAGGAAATAGGGGAGTTCCTGGACGTGGAGGTGGTGAGGAGGAACCTCGCGGGGATGGAAGTGGTTGGTGCGGCCACGGTGGTCACCAACAAGGGGTTCCTCACGCATCCCTCGGTGAGGGAGGAGGAGCTGGAAATCCTCTCCGAGGTGTTCGGAGTAGAGGGGGACACGACAACGGTGAACTTCGGTGACCCGTTCGTGAGGACGGGCATTGTGGCGAATACCAAGGGTGTCATAGTCGGTGAGGAGACATCTCCTGTGGAGCTCCTGAAGATAGAGTCTGTGCTGGGGTGAGAGCATGAAGTTTGTCTTCAGGGGCTGGTTCGAGAAGGGAAAGAGGAAGATAAGGTTCACGAAGGAAATTGAAGCCGAGAACGAGAAGCTCGCCCTCGAAAAGCTCTATTCCGTGCTCGGATCGAACCACAAGGTGAAGAGGAATAAAATACACGTGGAAGGGGTTGAGAAAGTTGAGGGTTGAGGAGGTCCTTGCACTCATAGACGCAAGGATAGCGGAGTTCAGAAGAGTAATAGCGGAGACTACCTCCGCCATCGAGGCGTTGAAGAGTCTCAGAGAGAGGGGAGAAATGATCGTCCCCCTCGGGGGCGGCGTGCTCGTGGGAGCCGAGTGGAAGGGGAGCGTGCTCATCGATGTTGGCGGAGGTATAGTGCTCGAGAGGCCGGTGGAGACCGTCATCGAGAGACTGGAGAGGCGGATAAAGAGGGCCGAGGAGGAGATTAAGAGGCTTGAGGAGGAGAAGAGGAAGGTGCTGGAGCAGGTGAGGAAGGGGAAGGAATGAACCTCCTGAAGAGCATCCTCTCTTCTCTCGGGAAGGACGCCGCGAAGGAAGTTGAGGAGAGGGAGTTAGAGCTTCTTCAGGCGAACGTGAGCCTGACGACGATAGAGAGGCTTAAGGAGGAGCTCAAGGGGAAGAAGAACCTCAAGGAGGTGCTGAAGGATCTCCTCAAGTCGGGAAAGTTCGAGGGAACTCCTGTTGTCCTCTTTGTTGGGACGAACGGGAGCGGGAAGACGACGGCGATAGCGAAGCTGGCGAAGTGGTACATGGACAGGGGTGTGCACGTCATCGTGGCCGCCGCTGACACGTTCAGGGCCGGGAGCATAGAGCAGCTTGAGGAGTGGAGGGAGAGAATAGGCTTTGACCTCGTGAAGTACCACTACGGGGCCGACCCGGCCGCTGTTGCGTACGAGGCGGTGAAGAGAAGGAAGGGGGTCGTCCTCATAGACACGGCGGGGAGGCAGGAGACGAGGAGATCCCTCATGGAAGAGCTGAAGAAGATAAAGAGAGTCGTGAAGCCAGACTACACGGTCATGGTGGTGGACGCTACGCAGGGCGTCGCGGCCCTCGAGCAGGTGAGGAAGTTCGACGAGGAGGTGGGAATCGACGGCTTCATAGTCACGAAGCTCGACGTGGACGAGAAGGGCGGTCTCATCCTTTCATTATGTGTAGAGACAGGCAAGCCCGTGTTCTTCGTTTCCTACGGGCAGGGGCCCGACGACTTCTCCCCCTTCAACCCGGAGGAGTATCTGGACAACCTCCTATAAAGGGAAGGCCTCATCTTATGGCGTGCTGGAGAGGATAAGACAGGCGTTTGAGAGGCTGAGGGTAGGAGGGGACTTAGAGTCGGCGCTTAAGGAGATCCAAAGGGCACTCATACTGTCAGATGTCGATGTTCTTCTCGTGAAGGAGCTCACGGAGAGGGTTAGGAGGAGGGTATCGGAGGAGAGGAAGAAGTACCCGGGTGTTTCTCCGAGGGACATAGCATACAGGGTGATGTTCGAGGAGGTCGTCGAGCTCCTCGGCGGAAGGACAAAGCCCTTCCCCGTTGTCCCGCAGAGAATTGTGCTCGTTGGATTGTACGGGAGCGGGAAGACGACAACGGCGGCGAAGCTCGCACACTGGTTCAAGAAGAGGGGCTTGAAGCCCGTGCTCATATGTCTCGACGTCTATAGACCCGCTGCGTACGATCAGCTGAAGCAGCTCGCCGAGAGGGTGGGCGCAGAGTTCTACGGAGAGAGGGAAGGGGATCCTGTGGAGATAGCGGAGAGGGGGATGGAGGTCGGGGGAGATGTCTATATCTTCGATACGGCGGGGAGGAGTTCACTCGACGAGGAGCTCATGGAGGAACTGAAGAGGGTGAAGGAGGCCGTCATACCCGAGAAGACGCTCCTCGTAATACCGGCGGACCTCGGGCAGGTCGCCGGCAGAGAAGCAAGGGAATTCGCGGAGAAGGTGGGCATAGATGGCGTCATCATCACCAAAATGGATGGGAGCGGGAAGGGTGGAGGGGCGCTCGCGGCGTGCAAGGTCGCCGGGGTTCCCGTGTACTTCGTGGGGACGGGTGAGGGGATAGAGGACCTTGAGGAGTTCGACGCCGAGAGGTTCGTGAGTAGGTTGCTCGGAGTACCCGACTTCAAGGCCCTCATGGAGAGGTTCAGGGGGACGGAGGAGGAACTCGAGGAGCTCCTGAAGAGGAAATATGACATAAACTCCTTCTACCTCCAGCTGAAACACCTCAACGAGATGGGGCCCCTTGAAAA
>JALTNN010000101.1 GCA_027000685.1 Microcaldota archaeon | reverse complement strand
GTGTGAGGAGGCGGGAAGACTCCCTTAAAACTGATTTTCCCTAAAAATAATAATATGGTGGGAGAGATGAGGGAAGTGGAGCTCGATGCGGTGATGACGGCCTCAGAGGCCTACACGAAGGCCCCCAAGCTCTTCGGAATACCCACCGGTGTGGAGGGGCTCGACGACCTCTTCTTCACCACGGAGATAGAGGACGGTAGGCCAAAGAAGGTGCCCCTCGGTGGAATCCCCCACCGTGCTGTCATAAACGTCACGGGAATCCCCGACACGGGGAAGTCCCTCTTCGCCGAACAGTTTGCCGTGAAGCAGGCCTCCCTCGGTTATCCTGTCGTCTTCATCACCGTGGAGTCGCCCGCCCCCTTCGTCACACAGGGCCTCTCACAGAGGGCCGCCGCCATGGGCATAGAGTGGAGTGAAGTGGAGGACAGCATCATTCTCATCGACGCTGCCTCCTCTGTGAAGCTGAGGGAAGACGTGGACGCCCTCCTCGACACACTCGCCTACGCCATCAGGGAGTACGATACCAAGAGCGTGGTGGTGGACTCCATAACGGGTCTGTTCGAGGCCCGCGAGATGTTGGCAAGGAGCATCGTCCGAAGGATGTTCAACTTCCTCAAGAAGTGGGGACAGACAGGCATCCTCATCTCACAGAAGCGATCCTCCCACGAAGAGGGCTCTGCCGAGGCGGCCGGGGGCTATGCAGTCTCCCACATACTCGACGGGACTATAGTGCTCTCGAAGAAGGTCATCACCTCTCTCTGGGAGGAGAGGACTTACGGCATCCCAGTGGGAGACGTCATGAGGACGATCAGGATTGACGGGATGAGGCTGTGCGGCCACGACACGAGGACCCACCTCCTCGAGATAACGGAAACAGGCCTCGTAAGGGTGGGCCCGCCCATATCTGAACTCGTCAAGAGGAGGAGAGAGGAGGTGAGAGCGTGAAGGTGCTGACAGCTCCGGTTGAGGAGGTCCCGGTTGACGAGCTCGCCTTCAAGGTATTCATCAAGGCCATAGAGCTCCTCGGCGGTCCGAGAAAGCTCATCGAATACAGGAACCTCACGTGGGTCCCTTCCCTCATGGCAGCATCCTACGCCGTCATTCTCAGGGACAAGAAGATGAAGACGACGGAGGAGATAGCGGAGTTCATAGGGATCTCCACCCAGACGGTGAAGAAGATCCTCTCTGCTGACCCCGAGGCAGTGATGAGGAAGGTGAAAGGAGAGCTCGAGGAGCTTGACGACCACGTCGCCGGGGGACTGGCGAAGGAGGCTTGGAGGAGGCTGAAGGCTGGTGAGGACCTTCAGATAACCATAGACTCTTCGAGGGCCGTCCTTGAAGCTGTTGAGTCCCCGCCATGGGCGGTACTCGTCCTGAAGAGGATAAAGGGCCTTGATTTCCCCGTAGAGTCGGCGGAGATTCTCAGAGAAAGGTTGAGAGGAATAGAGGTGGACGGAAAGAACGTCTCCGAGCTCCTCGATAAGATCTCCTACCCCGTGAGATCGCCCGCCGAGCTCCTCAAGAAACTTAAAGAGGCCTCCACATAATGTTACCACCGGTGATGAGTTCAGCCTTGGCTGAACGGTGATGATGTAGGGCGCGGCTGACTTTTAAATTTCCCTCCCCTCCTTCTTACGTGGCGATCGGGAAGAGCAACCTTCTCTTCGACTTCGGCGCCGTCCTCTTCTTCGCACTCATCCTTGGCTCCCTCGTCGAGAGGCTGAACCTCCCCTCCATCGTGGGCTACCTCGTGGCAGGCGTTCTTCTCGGTCCCCAAGGAGCCAGTCTCGTCCACGACTCCGAACTCATCTCCCTCATGGCCGACCTCGGTATAATACTCCTCCTCTTCTTCACGGGGCTAAAGATGAACCCGAAGAAGTTCAGCGAGGCCGGAATCTATGCTCTCTTCCTCTCACCCGTGAAGAGCGGTGCCGTGTTCCTCGCAGGCTACCTCCTGGCAAAGTTCCTCGGGTTCACACAGCTCGAGGCCTTTATAGTGGGTGCAGCCCTCGCCGGCAGCTCCACCGCCATAATCTCCCACGCTATCCTCGAGCACGGCTGGAGCAACAGAAAAGAGGCAAGGATCGCCATGTCCATGCTCATCCTCGAGGACATCCTCTCAATCTTCTTCATCGCCTACCTCCTCGGCATGATCAACGTCGAGGTCCCCGTATTCAAGGTCTTCCTCCACACCTTCGCCCTCGCCTTCATCCTGTTCACGGTGGGCACATTCGCGGTGATGAGACTCTTCAGGCTGCTCGCGAGGTACATCAAGGAGGAACACACACCACTCTACGCTCTGGGCCTCATAACGCTCTTCGCCTACGGCGTCTCGCTCCTTGGAATATCCCCCGTCCTCGGGGCGTTCTTCGCAGGCTTAGCCATAGCGAACACACACGTGGCTCCTCGCCTCTACGAGAAAATGATAAGCTACAAGCACTTCTTCGTCCTCTTCTTCTTCACATCCCTCGGCCTGAAGTACACCGTGTCATTTTCAGCTACGGCCATCCTCCTTG
>JALTNN010000100.1 GCA_027000685.1 Microcaldota archaeon | reverse complement strand
CACCCACCCCCTCCACGAGCCCAACATCCCAGCTCAACAAGAGACCTATGAGAAGGGCCCCGAACACCCATGGGACCTTCATCCTCTCCATGAAGTAGCCCACGATGAATGAGCCCACGAAGATGAGGGCGAGCGTGAGGAACGCCTCCACGCCCCTATATAGTCCAAGGGGCGTAAAAACCGCACGGAGGTTTATATGGTTAACGCCGTTAATATTGTCCATGGACTTCTCCCTCCATTCCCCCTCCCGCCTCCCCCTTCTTTTCCCATTCCTCGGCATCCCCCTTTCCTTCTACTTCGGTCTGTCGAACTCCATTGTCTTCTACGAGCTCCTTCCAAAAGACCCCAATGCCGACATTATAGTCTTCTACCAGCCCTCCTGCCCCCACTGTATCGCAGAAGTCCCTGTCATAAGAGAGCTCGTTGCCATGGGCTACAGGGTATCCGCATTCAACGTTTTAAAACACCCCGACATCGCTAGAGCGTACGGAGTGACGGCCACGCCCACCATCTACATCCCCTCAACTGGCGTGAAGCTCGTTGGGGAGCAGGATCTGAACTCGTTACTCCAGGCCCTGGAGGGTATGGAAGCCTCGGAGGGAGAGGCATGCTCGGTGGAGGAACCGGTCTGCTACCCTACCTGAACGGCCTCTTTGCTGGGCTGGGGAGTTGCGTCCTCCCCGTCCTCTCCGTGATGATCGTTAAGAGGAACAAGCTCCGGTTCATCGGTGAGTTCTTCATTGCTCAGCTGGCGGTCTTCCTCGCGGTGGCTCTGGCCTTCTCAGCGGCCTACAACCTCGTTGAATGGAGCAGACCATTCCTCCTACTCATAGCTTCGTTTGTCACCTTCTACTCGGCCTTTTCCATCTATACAGGTGCAAAAGTACCCGTTCCAGCTTCCGGAGCCCTCTACGGCCTGGCCCTTTCCCCCTGCTCCATAGGCTTTGTAACTGCTACTGCCTCCACGTCCTTCGGCTGGATAGAAGCCGTGATCAATGCATTCCTCTTCTCGCTGGGCACGATCACACCCCTCACCGTCGTGGCTTTTATCCTCCAGGGCACAGATAATCTCGTGAGGCATGGAAAGTGGATAGAGAGGACATCGGTTCTTCTCCTGCTCCTCGTGAGCTACTACCTCGCATATCTTGCAGGTTCCTCGTGGAGGTGGATACCGTGATACTCTTCCTCTTCCACGCGGTGATCGCCCTCCTCGTCGCGTACATCGTCCTTAGGAGCGTGTATGAGAGTGGTAGGAGGGAACTCCTCCTCCCCCTCGGAGGAATACTGCTCGTGTTCCTCGCCCACTGCCTCCTCTCCACGTCCTCCTGCCTCGAGTGTGAGCTGACAAACCCGAGGTGCGTCGTCGAGATCGCCCTCTTCTGGGTCTTCACCGCATGGGCCGTTGTTGGCTACCTCCGGAAACACCCTTAATCACTTCGCCCCCTTACACTCCCGTGAGACTCACGAGGGAAGCGGGCTACCTGCTCGTCGTCCTTGGAGTGGTCTTCCTGGTCATAGCGATAATCTACGCCAACGAGTGGTATACCATGACGAACAGTGCGTGCGAGCTCGCCTGCGGCCAGCTCCACGAGACCTACTGCACCCACAGGGGGACGCTCCCCATCCACATTTATCTTGGTATAACCCTCGCCTTTCTCATGGCCGGTGCTGGAGCATACCTTACGTTAAGGGCTCCCCCAGCGAGAGGGTACATAGCGGACACCGTAGAGCTCTCAGGAGACGAGAAGAAGATCGTTGATTTCCTAAAGGGTGAGGGCGGCGTGGCATTTCAGAGCGACATCGTCGAGAAAACAGGGTTTTCCAAGTCCAAGGTCTCCCGCCTGCTCGACAAGCTGGAGGCGAGGGGGCTCGTCGAGAGAAGGAGGAGGGGAATGACGAACGTCGTGGTACTGAAATAATGAGTTGGCAACAAAGGTAGATATGGTGTTGTAACTAATTTCTTCTCATGGAGGCGAACTATGGAGTACCAGTTGACTGCCCCATGCACGAGATGCTGTGGGCCTCTGGGCCCTGGGGAGCCCTCTACTCAGCTCTCTACCTCCTCCTGCTCGTAGGTCTTGTAATTCTCGTGTTCCTCGGAATAGCAAAACTGCTTAAATCCTTGGAAGAAAAGTAGTTTAGGGGTGAAGAGGTTGGAACACAACTGTGACCACTGCGAACACGGGGATCACGAGGGGCACACGCACCACACCCACGAACATGGACACCATTTACATGATGCAACTCATACAGGACACGAACACCATGAACGCGAAGGACATCACATACACGGGGAACCTATGCACCACGGTCATGCGGGACACGACCACTCGCACCACGTGAAGGACTTCAGGGACCGCTTCTTCGTATCCTTACTCCTCACGATACCAGTGCTCCTCCTCTCTGATATGGTACAGATGTGGTTCGGTTTTACCATAGATTTCCCGTTCAGAAGGGAGCTCCTAACGGTACTCGCAACGCTCATTTACCTATACGGTGGCTGGCCCTTCCTCAGA
>JALTNN010000099.1:2289-2627 GCA_027000685.1 Microcaldota archaeon | reverse complement strand
TTCCTTGTACGTCTTCTCGTCTATTGCACCGATTTCCCTGAGGTGTCTTAGCTGGTTGGCGTAGATGTTGAAGATCGTGGCATTCTGGAGGGCCTGGGCGAAGTCCTTCTCGACGTTCATAGCGAAGGGACCGTACTGGAACCAGTAGGGGAAGCTTACCTGATTCTCGTAAACAGCCTTTTTCACCCAGCTGCTCCACGCGTCCACCGCCTGCTCTGTCCTCAAATACTTCTTCGTCTGCTTGCCGAGGAACTCTCCGGTTTCCTTTACCAATTCCTTCCAGAACTCGAAGCCGGGATAGCCACCCGGTTCGGGGAGCCCCACGTCCTGGAACGAGA
>JALTNN010000099.1:0-2279 GCA_027000685.1 Microcaldota archaeon | reverse complement strand
GTACCTGCTTCCACTTGCACCTATGAAGAGGACGCCAAGGAGGCCGGCGAGGACGGCGAGACCGGGCTGACCGAGGAGGACGAGTAGCACCATGACCGCCACCGTGACGATGAGGGCCTTATCGAGCTCCACCCCTCGTCCCTCCCATCATCATGTAGTAGGCGAGGAGCTCGGGTGGGATCTCCCCGCTCTCCTCCCTCCTCTCCTCGACCTTGCTCATGAGAGCGTACGCCACGGCTATGAGGACTATCGAGATGAGCTCCCACGAGGGGAAGTTTGCGTACCTGAGCAGGAACATGCCGATCCCGGCACCCACGGTATAGATCCACGCACGGGGTGTGGAGATTACGGCCGCCAGCACGAGTGCCCCGAAGAGGAGGATTGCATTGTACTGTAGGGCCACCACCGCCATGAAGAGGAGGACCACGCTGAGTACGGCGTTCATGACTCATCACCCTTTTTACCCGTGTTCGTCCCCCCCTGCTGGCCATAGTAGTAGGGGAAGTAGGTGTAGGGGGGCGGGTAGTGGAAGGGCCAGGCGCCCGGTGGCGAGATGACTATGCTGACGCTCTTTGACTTCTCGGCGAGATCCTTGTATATGTTAGCCACCTCGAGCCACGGCGGTCCTGGTGTCTCGATGGCCTTCTCTATGTAGGGCTTCAGGAACATGGAGAGGAAGAGGAGGCCGAATACCGTGAAGAGGAGGGAGGGATGCTTGAAGAAGATGAGGTAGGATATCACGAGGGCAAATAGGAGGGCGAGCCTTGGGGAGCCGAGGAGCTTCCTCATCCAGTTGAGAATCCATACGAACATCACCAGTGTGAGGGCGAGTCTGATGTCGTCCATGGCGACGCCGATCTCCGCCCTTATCTGGGTATAGATGTAGTAGAAGATGAGGAGCGTGACGATGGCCCCCGCCCACTTCTTGGCGGTTCCGGTCGTCTTGGGTGTGGGGATTGTGAATGTAACAGACATCAAGAACATTTACTCTTTCCGGGTATTAAACTCTTTTCCCCCTGAAGAACTTCGACACGACGATGAACGTCCAGCCGAGGGCCGAGAAGGCCATCGTTCCAAGCACGATGTTCATCCACCACAAGGTGGTCGTCACCCAGAAGTGCCTATAGACGAGGTAGTAGGCCCCCACGAGCGTGAGGATGATGGTCACTATCCCGTCGCCGAAGAACTGCCTCACAACTGAGTAAATACTGAGGACGAGGATGATCCCGATCAGCAGCTTTATCTCGGGCACGACCACGCCGAGGAACAGGGGGAGGACGAACAGGCCGCCTATTAGGAGGAGCCACGCCATCAGCATCTCAATACCTCCTCAACATCCCCATGAACCCGCCGGAGTAACGCTCTGCCTCCGCTAACCTCTCCTCCTCCATGACGGAAGAGTACTGGAAGATGATGTCCTGCATGAAGGTCCCCACGCCGCTGAGGATGAACACGAGGAAGCCCACGAGTATGATCCCGAGGACGCTCCACCTCATAAAGAAGATGTAGTAGCCCCCTATAAGCATTCCCACCACGAAGAGGAAGCGGTTCTCCCCCACCTTGGAGAGGAGCCACTGCACGAAGAGGAGGAAGACGAATAGCTTAAGGAAAAGCAGGTAGTCCGAGACCAGCGTCACCTTCGCTCACCCCTTCACATGGCACCCATATATTGTTGTCCACGGTCTTATATTTAGCGTCTCCGAGCTCCTCTATCCTTACCTTACAGTTACCGCTCCAGCCGTACTCCCTCTCACAACCCAGACCCAGTGCGCACGTCCAGGAGTACCTCTCCCCGTCGTCGTAGCCGTCACATATCTGCTTCAGGTCGACGCAGACGGTGGAGTCCCAGTGGGACACGTGACCATAGTGTATCCCTGCATTGTTTTTGGGGCCCCTCACAACCCTAAACACGCCCTCGTATCCGCCCTTACACCCGCCCTCCACGAGGCCGATGAGCGCATCGTCCTCCAGCTCGAGGTTCCTGAGCTCATAGTCGAAGAAGGGCCGACCCACGAAGCGGTAACTTCTCAGGGCCCCAAGGTACACGTCAGGGGATACGAATGGTCCCGGACGGTAGGGATTCAGAGCCCGGAGCAGGGTCATCAAGAACCCGGACTTGTACTCGCGCTCCGTTTCTCTGAGGTATGTCCAGACATCCTTAAATCCGTCCCCCGCTGCCACGTAGATGTAAACGTTGTCGTCCCCGAGGTAGGGGAAGAACCTCTGTGTCCTCAGGCAGAGCACGCCGGGCTTGAGATCTCCGCTCACCTCCTCTATGA
>JALTNN010000098.1 GCA_027000685.1 Microcaldota archaeon | reverse complement strand
CCGCTATCACGGGAACCCCCGTCCTCGAGAGTATCTCCTCCATGTCGACGACGTTCGTCCCCGCAAAGATCGTTCCGTATGTGAAGAGGACTCCCATCTGTTCCCAATAGCCCTCCAGAAGCTCGATTATTCTCTCCGTGACGTCAAGTCCGTCAACCCTTACCCTTCCTACCCTGAATCCCTCGAGCACGTCTCCCTTCATGACCGTGGCAATGAGGGGTGCCTCCCTGTCCCTCCCCCTTTCGAAGAACCCATCATCGACACCGGCTACCCTCCCGAGCTTCACGAAAGAGAAGAAAGCAGGGACTCCTTTAACTTCTTTACATCCGAAAGAGCCTTCGCCACAGCGTCACGGAGGACCTCCCTCGGGGATCCTTCCCTCACCCTTAGAAAGAGTTTTACCGTCTCCTCGAGCGGGTGTTCCTGTCTGAAGGCCGCCACATCCGTCCTCCCGTCCTCGTTGAGGTACTTCACGAGGAGGGAAGCAATCGTTAGGTCATCCAGCTCCAGCTCGATGGTTCTCTCATCTTCCCCCACAACGTTCACCTTCATCTGTATCACCTCGGGAGCCTTGGATCACCATAATCCTGTGCTATCTTCCTTTTAAACTTCCTCCTACAGCGTGGACAGACGAGGTCCGCGCCCCTCCTCACAAGGGGACTCCTGTCATGGGGGCAGTAGGCCTTTATGACACCGAGCTCCCTCCCCACAGTTGTGAGTTGCGGGTAGAACCGCTTCACTATCCTCTTTATCTTCGCCCTCACCCAATCGCCCACGTCAAACTCGTTCCTTATGTCCTCAACGAACTCCTTCCTTATGTCGGAGATGTGAATGGCTCCGATAGGAGAGGGGGGTATGAGCCTGAACCTTGCCGTCCTGTAGGGGAAGAGCTGGACGAGGGCCACCTGCTGGAGAAGCTGGAATATCCTCCCATAGACTATGGAACCCACCACGTTTATGCCCGGGGATTTTCTCGGAAACTGGACGGAGACCGTCTTCTCCGCTTCGTTGAACCTCGGTTCGCCGACAAGCTTCGAGTACACTCCACCGTCCTCGTCGGCGTAGACTCCCCTCCCCGGCAGATACTCCTCTACCTCGCAGACCTTATCGCCTGGGAGTTTCAAGCTTCATCCCTCCGCTGTCTTCTTCTGTATGAGCTCGGAGAGCACGTCGTAGGAGGCCGTAACCTTCTCCTTGACGTCCTTGCTCTCCTTAGCCGTCTTGACCTTCTCCTTCACTACGGGGTGTACCTCCTCCCCGAGGTACTCCAGTATCTCCTCGATCTCGATGTATATGTGCTCCACGAGCTTCTGCACTATAGAGCTCTTCGCCTCTTCCTCTGTGACGAGCTCCCTCAGAAGGGAGACAAGCTGGAAAAGGCCCTCGAGACGTCCTTTGACGTAGTCCTCGCTCTTCATCAATTACACCATTACTTCCCTCTTTTTAAAAAGGAAAGCCCACATCGTTAAGTGATCGAATACCTCCTGGCGGACAGGAGGAGGCTCTTCACCCCCTTCGTCTTCTTCTCGAGCGGCATCTTCTACGCGGTCGTCTCGGCTGTCACAGCCGTCATCCTCTTTCCCTCCCAAGCGAGCGTGGGGCACGTCCTGCTCGCCACCATAGCCGTGGCACCCGTGTTATTCCGGGCCGTAAGTATAGGGGCAGATGTGCTCGACAGGGAGCCGGGCGCGGTGATCGCCATACAGTCCTGGCTCGTCTCCCTCTACTTCTCATACATGCTGGGTGCCGTCGTTGGCTTCCAGTTCGCCTATCTCCTCTTCCCAGAGCCCCACAGGAGCCTTCTCCTCCAGGAGCAGATGGAGGAACTCAAGATAATTGAGGGTGTAAAGGTGAACATAACCGGGATGGCATCGAAGGAGGCGGCCTTTTGGTTCATCCTCGAGAACAACCTCAGGGTGTATCTCATAGCCATAATCCTTTCCCTCCTCTACGGTACGGGGGGTGTGCTACTCTTGAACTGGAACGCCTCAATAATAGCGGCCCTCTTCTTCTCGAAGTTCTCGCAGGAGACGGTGTCGGAGGCCGTGGCCTCCCTCGTTTCCATCATACCCCACGGTTTCTTTGAGTTCCTCGGCTACTTCACGGGGGGCATAACGGGGATTCTCATGGGCGTTGCGATAATACAGGAGGGATGGAACACGCGCCTCCTCAGGGATGTTCTCATCCTCTTCGTGATGGGCGTCCTTTTCGTCGTTTTCGGGGCATTCATAGAAGCCGGCTACCTCTGATCACTTCCCGGACCCCAGAACTTTCTTCAGGACATCCTCATACTTCTTCAGGTCCTCCTCTATCTTCTCGGCAGGGACGACCCCGCCTATCTGCTTCGATATGGCTTGGGCGAGCGAGGAAAGCTCGAGCGGATATATGATCTTCGTCGCCCTGCCCTCCGCGAGCTTCTTCAGGGCCTCGAGGTAGAAGTAGAGGAGGACCCTCTCGTTCATATCCTGTGTGGCCTCCTTTATCGCCTCCAGCTCTATTTTCCTCGCCTCCGCCCTGTGTATCGTCGCCATCTTCTCCTTCTCCGCTATCATCATGTCGTGCATGGCCCTCCTTATCCCTTCCGGTATGTCCAGATCCTGTATCTGGACGGAAACCACCTCAACGCCCCAGGCCTTCGCAAGCTTCGCGAGATCCCTGTGTATCATCTCGTTTAGCTCTTTGACGTTTCCTATCACCTCGTCGAGCGTCATGTTACCTATAAGATCCCTTATCTTTGCCTGGACGAAGAGCTGTGAGGCCCTCTTGTAGTCGTCAACGTTGAGGACGGCGGCCTTGGGATCGACCACCTGTAGGTATATAACAGCGTCCACGTAGAGCACGATGTTATCCTTCGTCACCACCTCTTGCTTCGGGACGTCCACCGTCTGAACCCTGAGATCGACGATCCTGTACTCCTCGAGGTAGGGGATTATGAAGATCCAGCCGGGTCCCCTCACGCCCACAAACCTTCCAAGCCTGAACACCACGGCCCTCTCGTATTCCTTCAGTCTCAGCAGCATGTCCGTCGTCCAGGCAAGGAAGAGGAAGCCTCCGAGGAAGAGGGCGGCTACGGCGAGGATGATGTTCCTCTGTATTATGGCGTAGGCGAGAAGTCCGAGGATGCTGAAGATGACGAGGAGTATGAGGACGAAGACGAGGACGTCCCTGACCACGGTTATATTAAGTACGGCTCAATTTATTAACGTGGCCCTCCTCGTGCTCGTGGTGGACAGGGATGACGATCTGGGCGTGAAGACGGGGATAGAGTCGCCTGTAGTAGGGAGGGAGAACGTACTCAAGGCTGCCGAAGCCCTCCTCCTTGCAGACCCCGAGGACGCGGACGGGAACACCATCTTCGCCGCTGTGAAGATATACGACGAGCTGTCTGCCCAGGGCAGGGACGTGGAGGTGGCCCTCGTCACAGGGGACTCCAAGCTCGGCCTCATCGCCGACATGAAGATAAAGAAGGCCCTCGACGAGATATTCTCGAAGGGAAACTACGAGGGTGTCATCTTTGTATCTGACGGGGCAGAGGATGACCAGGTTCTCCCTCTCATCTCCTCCTACGCCCCGATCGTGTCAAAGAAGACCGTCATAGTGAAGCAGGCCCAGCAACTCGAGAGAACCTTCTATACGATAAAGACGGCCCTCGAGGACCCCTCCTTCGCAAGGCTGTTCCTCGGCATACCCGGAGTCATCCTCCTTCTCTGGTTCCTGTTCCAGGAGAACGCCCTGAGGGTGATAATAGGCCTTCTCGGTGTCTATCTCCTCCTCAGGGGCTTCGGACTCGAAGAGCCACTCGTCGGAACGCTAAAGGCGTACCTCTCCATAAACCCCCACTCCTCCGCACTCCCCTTCCACGTGGCGTCCATAGCCATCCTCATAGGTGCCCTCTTCCTTGCCGTGCACACCTACACCTACTTCCCCGATCAGGGAGTAGCCCTCTACGAGGCCCTGAGGGTGGGTGGCTTCACAACGGGTATAGCGGTGCTCGTCTTCCTCGTAGGGAAGTCCATAGAGGCGTTCCACAGGAGGGAGAGCTACAAAATCGGGGACTACATCATCTTCGGTGCAACCGTCCTCGTCCTCCTAGTTACGGGCGATGCCCTCATCAACTTCCTCGAGGGAAGGGGGTCGGCAGGCCTCGCCGCCGTGACGGTGATCGTCTCCCTCGTCTCCTACTTCCTCCTCGCCAAGCTTGGCGGCTTCATAAGGAAGGCCGTGCTGTACAGTAAGGAGGTCGTTGGGGCCACGCTCTATGACAGGACAGGGGTGAGGATGGGGAAGGTGAGGAGGGTGAGGCCGGAGGACAAGGTGCTCGTGGTGGAGAGGGGGAGGAGGACGCTGAGAATACCCGTTGAGAGGGTGAGGATAGAGGCCGGGAGGTTGATCCTCCAGTGATACTCTTCAAGGGGGACGAGAGAACGGTCGTCCTGTTCTACCTCTTCGCACTAGTTATAGCACTGAGTATGGCGTTCTGGGCTGCGAAGACGGGGACGGAGGTCGTGGAGGGGGGTGAAAGGCCGGAAACCGCCTTTGAGTTCTTCGGGTGGGTCCTCGTCTATACAGGCATCTTCCTCCTCCTCATCTACGTCCTGAAGAGGTACGTGAGGTACATCATCTTCCTCCTCGAGCTCCTCTTCCTCTTCTTCACCACATACCTCTTCTTCGGAGTGTTTGTGAGTGGGGCGGCAGGGATCTCTTGGGGCCTCTTCCTCGTCCTCCTCAGGCTCCTCTTCCCCGGGAACGACTTCATCAGGAACACGTCCGTGGCGTTCATAGGGGGTGTGGCTGCCGGTCTCGTCGGTGTCTCGTTCTCCGTCCTCACCGCCCTTCTCCTCTACGTCCTCCTCATCGCCTACGACTTCTTCTCCGTCTTCGTGACGGGCCACATGATAAAGCTCGCGAAGGGGATAGAGGACGTTTCGGAGAGGGGGGAGAAGGTAGCCCTTGGAGGGGGAGACCTCGTCCTCCCGGCCCTCCTCTCGTCCTCCCTCGTCCCGGTTAGTGGATTCGTTGGGGTTGTATCGGCAGCCTCGGCAGTGCTGGGTGTTCTACTCACGTTCAGGCTCCTGAAAAGGTTCAGGAGACCCCTGCCTGCCCTCCCCTACATAGGTGCTGTTCAGCTCACCGTCACGGCGTTATCTCTGTCCCTGTCCACTCTTCTCCTCTGAAGAGCTTTCTCAGGTTTTTGATGTCTTTCCCCACCACGTAGGTCCTTATGTTTGACCTCCGCAGTATGTGGATGGCCGCGATGTCTATGGGAAAGCTCGTGCCGGGCTCCCTCTTGTCCCCTACCTGCGCCAGCCTGAGTAACTCCGCGTAACTCATCCTCCTTATCAGCTTCGCGTCCGGGTGTTTGTCTGGGTTTTTATCGTAGATTCCTCCCACCCTCGTTATGTTCACGAAGTCCGAACCCGTCATCTCCGCGAGGAGGGCGGCGGCGAAGTCCGTGGTGAGGCCTGGATATTCCGTGCCGCCGAAGACGGGCACCTTCTCACCCTCGACAGTTATGGGGTAGAACGTGGAGGCAAAGCCGTGAGACACATCCCCGAGGGCGGAGGCGACAAGCCAGGCGTTGAGGAGCGTTGTGTTTATCCCCACCCTGTCCTGAAGAAACTTCGAGGCCCCGAGCTCCCTCGCGGCACCTATGTAAGTCCTCGCTATCTGTCCGCCACCCACAACTATTCCGACGATGTCTCTCCTAAACTCTTTCACGAAGCTTCTGAACCTCTTCAACCACTCCACGTCAGGGGGGAACCCTATGACGGAGCCCCCCAGCGAGATGACGGCCTTCATGGTGTTAAAAAGTCTTCCCGGGTTAAAAGGTATTGCCATGCACGAGGACCCCCACAAGTTGAAAAGGTTGATAAGGGAGCTTGAGAAGATCAGGGGGACAGGAACCCAACTCATTTCGCTCTATATCCCCCCGGGCTATCCGAGGGGAGAGCTCGCCTCCATGCTCACCGACGAGTACTCTAAGGCGGGCAACATAAAGAGCAAGCAGACGAGGAAGAACGTGCAGGCGGCCCTCCAGAAGATTATGGTGTACCTGAAGTCCATCGACTACAAGATCCCCGACACGGGGCTCATTATTTTCTGCGGGAATGTCTCGGAGGACCCCGGGAGGTCCGACATAAGGCTGTGGGCGGTCGTACCCCCTCAGCCATCCCCCAAGCTCTACCGATGTGACTCAACCTTCTACCTCGAGCCCCTCAAGGAGATGGTGAAGCCAGCAGACGTCTACGGGATCGTCGTCCTCGACGGGCGGGAGGCCACCGTGGCACTCGTAAAGGGGAACACGTACGAGATCGTGGGAAGGGTGAGGAGCCTCGCACCCGGAAAGCACAGCAAGGGAGGGCAGTCGGCGAGGAGGTTTGAGAGGCTCATAGAGCAGGCGGAGCACGAGTACCACAAGAAGCTCGCCGAGGTGATAAAGTCCGCGTTCTGGGACATAAGAAATGAGATGAAGGGGATCGTCTTCGGCGGGCCGGGCCCCCATAAGAACGAGTTCCTCAACGGGGATTACCTCCCAAACGAGCTGAGGAAAAAGGTGATCGGGGTGGTTGACACGGGCTACACCGACGAGTACGGTGTCAGGGAGGCCATGGAGGCCGCGAAGGACATCCTGAAGGACGCGGAGATAATGGTGCAGAAGAGGGAGGTGGAGAGGTTCATAGGGGAGGCCGTTAAAGGGGGTCTCGTTTCCTTCGGTGTAAAACAGGTGTATGAAGACCTGAAGATGGGTAAGGTGGAGGAGCTCCTCATCTCAGAGGACCTCGAGGCATGGAAGGGAAGGTTCGTGTGTGACGCGTGCGGCTACTCCCTCGAGGTGGTGGAGAGGGATAGGGATAGGCTTGAGAAGGCAGAGATGAGGTGTCCCTCGTGTGGAAGCACGATGAGGCTCGAGTCCGTGGAAGACGCCGTGGAGGAGATCATCCAGCTCGCGGAGGACACGGGGGCAAGGATCATCTTCGTCTCCCCGGAAACAGAGGAGGGGGTCAAGCTTTCGAAGGGATTCGGTGGGATAGGGGCGTTCCTCAGGTACAGGTGATGGTATGGAGGTAAAGCTGAGAGCAAGGGACGGCGCGGGGAGGATCCTCGAGGCGAAACTCAACAGCGGGAGAAAGATTGTCACGCCAACGTTCTTCCCCGTTTATAACCCAAACATCCCCGTCATAACACCGGAGGAGCTGAGGAAAGAGTTTAGGTGGAACGAAATCATAACGAACGCCTACATAATCTGGAGGAATCCGAGGCTCTCGAGGATCGCGGAGGAGAAGGGGGTCCACGGGCTCCTGAACTTTGACGGCGTCGTCATGATGGACTCGGGGGCCTACCAGATGTGGGAGTATGGAAGGATTGAGGTGACGAACGAGGAGATCGTGGAGTTCCAGAATGTTCTGAGGCCCGACATAGGGACGTTCATAGACACCGTCATGCCCCACAACATCTCCTACGAGGAGGCGAAGGAGGGTGTGAAGAACACCCTCCTCAACGCGGAGGTGTGCAAGGAGATCGGAGACGATAGGATAACGTGGCTCGCCACTGTGCAGGGATCCGTGCACGAGGACCTCGTAATCACGGGGGCTGAGAGGCTCAGGGAGCTTGACTTCGGCTACTATGCCCTCGGCAGCCTTAAGGTGGCAACGAATCAGTGGAAGTTCGCCCCTCAGGTGGACTACGTGGTGAACGCCCTCAGGATCCTCCCGAGGAGCAGGCCCGTCCACTTCTGGGGGCTGGGACACCCTGCCACGTTCTCCCTCTTCGTACTCATGGGCCTCGACTCCTTCGACTCCGCGTCCTATGCCCTGTATGCAAGGGATGATAGACTCATGTTCCCCTGGGGCACGGAAAGACTCCAAGACATGGAAGAGATCCCTTACTCGCCCTTCCTCGAGAGATACACGGTGAAGGAGCTCCTCGAGATGAAGAGGGAGGAGAGGGCAAAGCTCCTAGCAAAACACAACCTGTGGGTGATCCTCCAGGAGATAAGGGCGATAAGGGAGGCCATAAGGGGGGAGTACCTCTTCGAGTACGTCCAGGAGAGGGTCAGGACGCACCCAGGCCTGTATGAGGCGTACAGGTACCTGCTCGAGAAGTACTGGAAGTTCCTCGAGGAGTTCACGCCGTTCACAAAGAAACACGGGCTCTTCGCCGTGGGTGAGGAGTTCTCCCTGAGGCCCGAGGTGAGAAGGGCGAGGAAGATGCTAGAAAGGGTGAAGGGTAGGGAGACCGTTGAAATAGATCCCTACGGAAGCGTCCCCATAACCCTCCTCTACACGTACCCCTTCGGACAGTCACACATCCCCTTCACGGAAGAGGCGAAGCCCTCTTTCGACCCCGTGGAGCAGGTAAGGGACATAATCCTCTACCAGTGGGGTGTGAGGATAGAGGGGGAGCTCAGGGTGGAGAGCAGGGGTGGCAGGGCGAGGAAGGTGTACATAGACGACACCTATATCGGCATGGTAAGGCCCCACGACGGTATGTTCGTCCCCTCTGTCGAGGGCGCGAAGCTGTTGAAGGAGAACCTTTCCTTCCCAAGGGGAAGGGTCGTAGTAGATGAAGTGGCAAGGGGTCCTGTCTCGGAGGGGAAGTCCGTGTTCACGAAGTTCGTGGTGGACGTTGACCCGGACCTCCGGCCGAATCAGGAGGTCATCGTGGTAGACACAGAGGACAACGTGATCGCTGTAGGGAAAATCGTCCTCTCCCCGAGGGAAATAGAAGAGTTCGAATCACACGTCGCTGTGAAGGTCAGACACGGGGCCGGATCTCCCTGATCATCCCGTCTTCGTTCCTGAGAAAGACCCTGACCCTTCTTTTTCCGGCTATGGCGTCTTCTATCATCTCCGAGACCTTCTTATCCTTCACGTCGTCCTGCATCATTCTCAAAATCCCCTCCACTGTTGTTATCCTGCCCATGAACGCCCTCGTAAGCCTCATCTCTATCCCGAGCTCGGGCACGCTCACCTCCGTGTTAGGGGGAAGGTAAACGATCCTGTGGAGGTCGTGAGGAACCTCGTAAGTTGCCTCTCTCTCCCCAGAAGTCGCGAGCGGTATAGTGTCAGACGTCCGGGCCCCGCACCTTTCACACCTCCCCACGAAGAGGATGACAGGTCCCTCTACGGGGAGTTCGTACCTGAACATCTCAACCTTGAACGTCTTCTCACCGCAGGAGGGACACACCCCCACAACCTCATAAACCTTTTCCATGCACATAGTTTTCAGGAATCAGGATTAAAGGAGGGATGTCATGCCGAGGAAGGCAAAGAAGGTTGAGAAGAAACAGGTGAAAGAGAGGGGTGCGAGGAAGGTTACAAGGACGAAGAAAAATAGGATACCCAACGAGGTGTTTCTCGGTGCGGCGGTTGTCCTCATAATCGTCGCGGCCGTGTTCCTCCTTGCGGCCAAGCCATCTGCCCAGCTGTCCAGCGAAGAGGTGAGCGAAAGGCTCGTAGACTGGCTAAAGGCCTTCTTCGCAGGGAGAGGGATGTCCGTGGATATCAACGTGCTCTCAGTAGCTGACAGGGGGAGCGTTTACGAGGTCAACGTGCTCCTCCTCTCGGGTGGGAGGGGCGAGAGGGCTACCTACTACGTCTCGAAGGACGGCCGGTTCTTCTTCCCCATGGCCATAGACATAACGAAGGCTCCCCAGACACAGGCCCAGCCTCGGCAGCAGGCCACAGTCCCCAAGTCTGACAGACCAGTCATCGAGCTCTTCGTTATGAGCTACTGTCCCTACGGGATCCAGATGGAGAAGGCCATGATACCGGTGCTGAGACTGCTCGGAGACAAGGTGGACTTCACGCTGAGGTTCGTGAACTACGCCATGCACGGCGAGAAAGAGGTCTGGGAGAACGTGAGGCAGAGGTGTATCCAGAGGGAGTATGGCGTCCAGAAGCTCCTCGACTACCTCGAGTGCTTTAACATAACGAACCCGAAGAACTACGAAGCTTGTATGGCAAAGGTCGGCATAGACGTGAACAGGATAAACGCGTGCGTCGAGGAGATAAACCGCGAGTACAACATCGCCGAAATACTGAAGAATCCCGCTTCGTGGGGGTCGAGGTTCCCGCCGTTCCCGCTGGACGACCAAGAGAACATTAAGTACGGTGTGAGGGGATCGCCGACGCTCGTGATAAACGGGACCGTCGTCACCGTCCAGAGATCCCCGGAGGCGGTTAAGCAGGTCATCTGTGCCGCCTTCAACAGCCCGCCGGCCGAGTGTAACACGACGCTCTCGAACGAGGTACCCTCTCCCGGCTTTGGAGGAGGAACCGGAGGAAGCACGGCGTCGGCGATCCCCTCACACC
>JALTNN010000097.1 GCA_027000685.1 Microcaldota archaeon | reverse complement strand
TTGTCCACAAAGATCCCCTTCCCTCTTGTCATAACCCCGAGTCTGCGGACTAAAACCTTTTTGTTACTCGTCCACACGATGTACTCCCTGAGAAGCCTCCTTATAAACTTCCCTCCTTCCCTGTAGAGATCCTTCAATATGGGGTCACCGACGAGATCGGACAGCACCGCGTACCTATTTGCGTCTGTCAGAGTCCGGGTTACCTGTTTCTCGAACGCCTCCTCAGGACTCCTGTACGGTCTCTCCGAGGACCTGGAAGCCCTGTAAACCCGTTCACCCACTTGCCAGGGATATGCATAGACGTAGAGGTGCACACTTGGAACGCCTCTAAGGGCATGGGGATGAACATGGAGGTTCGAGTCTATGATCACGATCCGACCGCTTCCCACGAGCCGGCGGATCTCGTGGTAAAACCTCCGGTCGATTTCCGTGTCAATTGCCACGGCCTTCTTTGGATCCCTCATCACCTCCTCCACGAACCGGTTAACATCCGTGTAGCCCCATTTCCTCACAATCTTCCTGAAGAAGTCCCCTGTGGAGAGCCTGACAGCCGGGAGTCTTTTTATCTCGCTGTATATCGCGTCTGCCACCGTGCTCCTGCCAGAACCGTGCACGAACGAGCCCACTCCGATGACACCGCCGTGTGGAAACAGCTCGGTAAGGGTGCGAGCGAGTGTCATCCTGTCAGCCTCTTAAGTATCTCGTTCACGAGTTTCCCACTCGCCCTTCCCCCACTCTTCCTCATGACCTCCGAAATGACGGCTCCCGGCCGTATCTCCTTCCCGGCCCTCCTGAACTCCTCGAGGACTTCCCTCACAAGCCTCTCCGTTTCCTCCTCGGTCAGCATCCTGACTCCCAGCTCGTCCACAGCCTCCTCCACACCCTTCCCCTGTGAAACGAGCCTTACTACGTCGTCGAAGGCCCCCTTGGGGTAGATCTTCTCGTAGCCCCTCAGGAGCTCGACCCATACCTCTTCCCCTATCACGTCAACGTCTATCCCCTCCCTCCTCCAGTAAGGGAACTTCGTGACGATGACCGAGGCAGCGAGCTTGGGGTCCACACCACTCTCCACGAGCCTGTCAAACAGGAAGACGTACCTGCTCCTCACGAGCTCCTCCACGATCTTCTCGCTCAGGCCCATCTTCAGGTATGTTTCCCTCCTCTCCTCGGGTAGCGGCGGAAGCTTTTTCTTCACCTCTTCGAGGTAGTTCGCTGATATGAACAGGGGTGGTATGTCCGTCTCGGGGTACATCCTCGCCGCCCCGGGAAGCGGTCTCGCGTAGGACGTCGTCCCGTCGTCTCTCGGGCTCCTCGTCTCCGGGGGAACGCCCTCCTTAGCTACCTCGATCCTCCTCCTCACTACCTCGTAGCCCTTCTTCACCTTCTCCCCTTCACCCACGAGCAAGATGAACGCGTCGTTTTCCCCACACTCGAGGGCTCTCCTGACAGCCTCAATTTCCTTCTCCGTTATGCCGTAGGCCGGTAACTCGTCGCTGTGAAGTATGCCACCGAGACCGGCGTGAACCTTCACGTAGTCGGCGAGCTCACTCCCGAACCTCCTGTTCGGACCGAGCTCATACCCTATGAGCCCCTTCCCGTTCCTCACCCTGAAGCCGAGGACAACACCTCCCCTCTCGACCGTCTTCCTGATGAACCGCGCCCCGGTCTCCTTGAACACCTCCGTTACGTCGCGGGGCTCTCCAACCTCCACGTTTCTCCTGTTTAGGTGTTTTTTCAGTTCGAGGAGCCTCCTCTGCCTCTCCACCTCGAGCTCGACGTACCTGTCCATGAGGTCGAGGCTCTGAACACCCTTTATCTCCACACGAGCCCCTCCGCGAATGGACACGTTTATGTCCTGCCTGATCGTGCCGAGTCCCCTCTTCACCCGTCCCGTGGCCCGGAGGAGCATCCCTATCCTTTCTGCCACGAGCTTGACCTCCTCTGGTGTCCTGAGATCGGGGCCCGTGGATATCTCCACGAGCGGGATGCCCAGCCTATCGAGGTTATAGACGATCTCGCCTTCTTTTCTTTCTACAGGTCTGGCGGCGTCCTCTTCGAGGCAGAGCGTCGGTATCCTCGCCCTCACGTGCCCCACCTTCACCTCCCCGTCCACGCCGAGGAGCATCGTCCTCTGGAAGCCCGACGTGTTCGAGCCGTCGATCACTACCTTCCTCATCACCTGGACATAGGGGAAGAACTTCAGGTTCAGGTAAAGCCCCACCATGACGGCGGCCTCGACCGCCTCGGGCGTGGGGAGGTGTGGCGGTTCCTCATCGAGCTCCACGAGGCAGGTCACATCCCTGTTGGCGAGATAGACGTACTTCAGGCCCTTTCTGAACTCGGTGAGAGCTGCGGGGTCGTACTCACCGAGCTCGGAGGCCACGGGTCTCAGGAACCTCTCCACTTCGAGGTGGTGTCCGTCAACGAGCTGAGAAGGACACGAGCAGAAGAGCTTCGGAGTATCGAGCTGTTGGTGTATCTCGAGGCCGGCCTTCAGGCCGAGCTTGTACCACTTCATGTTCTTCAGGAAGTAGTCCACCTTCCTTTCAAGTTCTTCAAGCGTTCCATCATTCCAGATTACGGCGTCAGCCATCCCCATGACTTCCCTCAGCCCCAAGACTTCCTCCCTCCTCTCCCTTTCGAGGGCACCCGGAACCCGCTCTTCCCTGACCTCGGGCGGTGCGTCAACGAGGAGAACGACGGCATCCGCCCTCCCCCTGAGGAACTCCACCT
>JALTNN010000096.1:9418-10584 GCA_027000685.1 Microcaldota archaeon | reverse complement strand
CGGATTCTCCCCCTTATTGTTGGATATACATTCACCGTCACGGGAATCCTGTAGACCTCCCCGCTAAGGGCGTCTTTCAACAGGATCTCGGACGGATACTCGCCAGAAACCACGGAGTGGAAGGTGACGGTTCCTCCGCTCTCCTTCATGGGGTAAACGACGATCTCCTCCCCCTCGCAGGGGTACGTGCAGTCGGGGATGAGTGTGGTGGTCCCGACGCCCGTGTTGACGACGTAAAATTCGAAGGAAGAGGAGCCAGCCTCCGGGACGGATACCTCATTTCCCTCCGTTATCACCCTGAGGGGGTTCTCGACGACGTCATACGCTATGCAGAACGACTCGAGGCCCGTCTCCTTGACGACATCGAGGCAGAGGTGATGAGGTCCGGGGGTGGAGGGGGCGTTGAAGTCTACCCAGGCCCTCCCGGAGGAGATGGTGACGTTCGCCGGGTAGTCCGTCTCTATGGATGAAACGCCCTCGGCTCCGAGGATGATCCTCACGGAGTGGTTCATGCCCGTCTTTCCTATATAGAACGTTCCACCGTCCGTCACGGTTCCGCTGACCGGGAAGTAAACGGGCGTCTCAGCGAGAACTATCCCTGTCAGCAACAAGAGAGCGAATAGCGTTTTCAAGCTCCTCCACATCTCCCCTTACCTCCAGCCATATAGGCCCCATCTCACCCTCCTCATCGAAGGATATCCGGGATACCGTTGCCACCTCTTTGTCTATGGGGATGACGATGCTCCTCCCCCTCTTCCTCTCCCTGAGGAGCTGGAGAGTTCTGGGAGCGATCGCCTCCCTCCCTATAATTTCGATGAACGTCCTTAAAGCCTCTATTCCCCTCCCCCTCCCCACGATGTAGCCCTCCCTCACTTCATACTCGAGGTCGGGGAAGAGGTTCTTCATAGCTTGGAGCACCTTCTCCGGATCCTCTGTGTGTTTTAGACGTGCCGTGACCGTCACCTCTATCATTTCAGGGCCCCCAGCACCTTCTCCGGATCGAGGTAGTAGGAATTGACGAGGGAGATAAATCTTGTTCTGTCAAGGTTCTGACTTAGGGCAAGCTCGAGGATCTTCCTCCTGTTCTCAAGTTCCCTGAGGATCCTCTTCTTCGGAAGATTGAGGTATTCGCTCATTTTGTCCACAAGGACCGAGGGGATCTCCGT
>JALTNN010000096.1:0-9408 GCA_027000685.1 Microcaldota archaeon | reverse complement strand
CCTTCGAGGGATCCCACCGGAAGATTTCAGCTGTGTTCACCCCTCCCTCGAGGGGCACGAGCTCCACAACCTGCGTCACCCTCCTCACGAGCCCCTTTCCCGGTATCCTGACCCTGTGCTGGACAACGATGAGGTTGAGAACGGGTACCATCCTCTCGGGGACGTTCATGGGCGGGGAGGTGAGCCTCCTTATCGTGTCGCGAGCGGAGTTGGCGTGGATCGTCCCCATGCCGGCGTGTCCCACGTTCATGGCGGCGAGGAGCGTCTCGGCCTCTTCCCCCCTCACCTCCCCTACAACTATCCTGTCCGGTCTCATCCTCAGGGCGTTCACGAGGAGGTCGTTCAGGGAAACGTCGTTCGTCTCGGAGGAGAGGGCCACCCAGTTCGGGTGGACTAGGCTCAGCTCCCTCGTGTCCTCGATCGTTATTATCCTCTCAGAGAGGGGGATGAGGTCTATGAGGGCGTTGAGTGTCGTCGTCTTTCCGCCTCCCGTGTTTCCGGAGACTATGATGTTGTGGGGGACAACCCCCATACCTTCGATGAGGAGCCAGAGGTATGCAATAACTTCTGGGGTCATTGTCCCCCTCTTCATTATCTCCACAAGGTTCAGCCGCTCCCTCCTGAACTTCCTCACGGTTATGGAGGGTCCTCCATCTGAAACTGGGTCGAGGACGACATTTATCCTGCTTCCATCCGGAAGTCTTCCATCTGCCGTGGGCCCCCTTGCGTTCAGGAACCTCAGAAGCCTCCTCGCAAGGGCTTTGGGGTCAACCACAACGTTCGTCTCGAGGTGGCCGTGGAGTACGTGATAGACAAAGAGAGGCCTGTTCCTCCTGTTCACCATTATCTCTTCCAGGTCCGGGTCGTAGAGGAGGAATTCGAGGTCCCCGAGCCCAAGTCCCTCATAGACGGACTTTATGGACACATACTCGCTCCCCAACCCAACGATCTTCAGCGTCTCGAAGACGTCCTCAGCTATGGAGAGGAGCTCGGAGGGGGAGAATAGCTTTCTCGGAGGGATCTTCGAAAGGGTATCACGGAGGAGCACGACAAAGTCGTCGGCCCTATCACCGAGGAAGGACAGGTTCGAATCGTTCAAGGATCTCTTTCCGGAGAGCACGCCCGTGAGGACGTCCAGTAGTTTTTCCTCAGCCTCGGAGAGGTGGGGTTTCTCAATGATATACCTCCCAACGGGCTCTCCCTCCACCACCTTGACGAACTTCAGGGGATCGAGTGCCACACATTAAAAGGGGTGGAACCATTTAAACGTGTGGAGATCCTGAGGGAAGTTCTCAAAAGGATAAGGCCCACGGAGGAGGAAGAGAGAAGGCTCAGGAAGGCGCGGGAAAGGGTAAAAAGGGTTCTGGACGGGCTCTCAGGTAAGCTGTCCTTCGAGGAGATTGTGTTCGCTGGGAGTACGGCGAGGGGGACGCACCTCAGGGGAGCCTCGGACATAGACGTTTTCCTCATCTATCCAAGAGACGTTCCCATGGAGAGGATCGAAGAAGAGGTTAGGTTCCTCGCGGAGGAGATGAAAGGAGAGCTCCTCTACGCACAACACCCCTACCTGAGGGCGAAGGTGGACGGTATAGACGTCGAGATCGTCCCGGCCTATCGGATGAGGCCCGGGGAGAGGGTGATGTCGGCCACGGACAGGACACCCCTCCACAATGAGTACGTCATGAGGAGGCTGAAGCCCGAGCAGAGGGACGAAGTTAGGCTTTTGAAGGCCTTCATGAAGGGGATAGGGGTTTATGGGGCGGAGATAAAGGTAGAAGGATTTTCAGGGTACCTCTGCGAGCTCCTCGTCATCCGGTACGGAAGCTTCCTTGACGTACTGAGGAACGCGTCGAGGTGGAGGTGGGGAGAGTACATAGACTTGGAGGGGAACGGGAAGGTGAGGGAGAAAAGGCCCCTCGTCGTCGTCGATCCGGTAGATCCATACAGGAACGTCGCACACACGGTGTCCAAGGACTCCATGGCGCTCTTCATCGTGGCGTCAAGGGAGTTCCTCAGGAATCCTTCCACGAAGTTCTTCTTCCCCCACAGGCCGAGGCTTGCCCCGTCCCAAGTCAGGGAGATCCTCAGGAGGAGGGGGAGCAGAATCGTGGGTGTCTTCCTGAGGTATCCCGAGGGTGCACCGCCGGACAACGTGTGGGGACAGCTGAAGAAGCTCGGGAGGAAGCTGGAGAGGAAGCTCCTCCTAAAGGACAACTTTGTCATCCAAAGGGACGTCTGGACGGATGAGAGGGAGTGGGTGATCCTCCTCTTCGAGGTGGGAGGGAGGTACACGGCAAGGATCCATGTTAGGGAAGGGCCGCCCGTAACGGATGTAGAAAATTCTGGAAGGTTCCTCGAGAAGCACAGGAACGACCCCTTCGGTCCATTTGTGAGGGACGGAAGACTCGTATCGTTCTACGAGGCGGAGGAGAAGAGCCTCCTTATAGAGGTGATGGAGGCCCTCGAGGAAGTAAAGGGAGAGGACAGCATAGGCGGTGAACTCGGAAAGGAACTTAAGAGGGGCTACGACGTGGTGGAGGGATGGGGGATTATGAAGTACTGGAAGGTGGAGGGATTTCCGACCTTCCTCTCACACTTCCTTATGAGGAAGTTCCCCTGGGAGTACTAGGCCCCTCTCCACGAGGATCCCCCTTACCCTCCCCTTCTCTGCCATCTGGTTATACATAACCCCGTCGAGGTGGTGAACCCAGTAGTAGGGGACGTGGTATGCAGCCACCCTCCTCCTCAGGATCTCCCCCGTGAAGTAGTCGGCGAGGAAGGACCGGGAGACCGTCACGTAGGGCACGAATATCTTTTTCCTCCGGAAGGAGGCGATGATCGAGAGAACAACGTCCTCCGCGTGTTCAACCCCTAACTTCACCGATATGTGGGGAACGGTGAGGTCCGAGGGCGGGTCGTGGACAGCGGCTACGTGCGGGTTGAGATTAAGTCTGTAGAGGGCAATGAAGAGGGTTCCGAGGAGGTCAGCGTCCACGGGGGAGACGCTTCTTGGCTGGAAGGAGGGGTGGGAGAGGGGGTTCGTGTTCGTGAGGTTTCCCGTGGCGTGGAGAAGGGGTTCGTTTCCCTCCGTTAACGGTGATAGGGAGATGATAAAGGAGGGTCTCCCGAGGGAGGACGTTATCCTCTCCTCGTACCTCTTTCCGTTGAAGTGAAAGCTCTCCTTCAGGGGGATGAAGTAGAGGGATCTGTGGGAGGAGTCGTAGCGGTATGCCCTGCCCAGCCCCCTCACTTCCACGGGCTCGATGTGGGAGAGAACACCGGTAATCGCCCTGCCCAGCGGCGTCCCCTCCTTGAAGACAACGACCCCTATCACCCGTACACCCCCTTTGACACCTCGAAGCCCTCCTCTATACCCCTCTTCGGAACGTACGTCTCCACTACATCCATCCAAGGTGTCTTCCTCGGCCCGTATAGGTAGGTATCAATGTCTATGCCCATCTCCCGTGCCACCCTCCTCCAGTAGAAGTAGTTGAAGTTCCTGTAGGCCCTGAGGAGTAGCTCTGAGACCTTCTCGTCCCCCACGGAGAGCAACGTCTGGAGGGCGGCCCTCTTCGGATTCATGGTGTTGAATCCTGTCTTCCTCTTGACGTATTTCAGGAGCTTCGCCGTTCTCTCTATCTCCTCCATAGGGAGGTACTGGAAGGGTGTGTAGGGCTTTGGGACGAACACGGAGACCGTTCCGCCGACTTTCACATACCTCCTTACCTCCCTGACGAGATTAATCAGGGTTTCTACCTCTTCTTCTGTCGTCCCGGGGAAGCCGAGGACGAAGTAGAGCTTGACCTTCCTTATTCCGTACGAGCTCGCCCTCCTCGCGACTTCGACCACGTCCTCGTTCGGGAGTGGCTTCGAGATGAACACCTTTCTCTTCCAGTAAGCCGTCTCAGGGGCTATTGTGAGCGTCCTCACACCCCCACGGGCGAGGATGGAGAGGAGCTCGTCGTCGATCTTGTCAACCCGGGTGGAGGGGATTGAAAAGGGTATTCCGAAGGAGGCGAGGTCGTCCAAAAGCCTCTTTATGTGGGGAAAGGAGAGGACGTCCGAACCGAAGAACACAACCTTTTCAGCCCCCCTCTCGAAGTGTTCCTCCATTATCCTGAGGACCTGTGAGAACTTCCTGTTCCTGTGGGGCTCCGTCCACCCCACGAGGCAGAACCTACACGCGAACCTACAACCCCTGTTCACCTCAAGGAAGAGGGGGAATCTCCCGTAGGCGGTGCTGTCAGTAAGGATGTGGGTATAGGGGTAGGAGAGGTCGTGGTACGCGAACCTCGTGGCCTCCCCGCTCCACGTGGAGAAGAGGCCGTCCATCCTCCATTCGGTTGGGTGCAGGTGAGCGAAGTCCGGCAGCCTGGGTACCGTGTCCTCCCCGTCCCCTATGAACACACCGTCGGCGAAGGCAGAGGATGGAAAGGGGTTCCAGACGCCGGGCCCACCAAGGATTATCCTCCTCTCCCTCTCTTCCTTCCTCAGCGGGACGCCCATCCTCTCGAGGTATGCGAGGAGTTTCGGGAGCTGGGGCTCGAAGTGGACAGAGGCCACGATGACGTCGTAGGCCTTCAGGGGGAGGTTCTCCTCTATGGAAAAGGGGGACTCGAGGGTAAACCTGTGGGCTACGACCTCAGGGTCCTCGTTAAGGAGGGAATAGACCATGAGGTAACCCAAGGAGGACACGGCCTCTTTGTACGTTCCTGGATATATGAGGGCTACCCTCAGCCTCCCCTCCGCCACCCTCTTCTCTGTCGCTCCTATCTCCACAGTACCCTCCCCAGCCACTTTCTATAGGTTCTTTCGTCGAGCTGCTCGACGGAGAGGACCTCTATCCCGAAGGCCACGGCGGGATCGTTCTCCGAGTAATACCTCTTGTATAGCTTGAGGGCGTCCTCCTCGCTCTCGGCAAAGGGGACAAGCTCCCTCCAGAGCTCACGAACCATGTCCCCCACGGTGTCATACCTCCTCACATCCGTCACCCTTGCCACCACGAACTCCGGCTGTCCCTCGTGCAGGAAGACGATGATATCGCCAGGGCGGACGTCTGTGTACTTCTCCTTCCACCTTCTCCCCTCGTACGTCTTTTCTCCCCTCACTATTGCCCTGAATACCCTCTCATCGCCGATGGTAAGCAGCACGTAATACTTCTTCGTCTCGAAGGTAACTTAATAAGGCAGGGTTCGTCTTCTGAAGGTCGGGGTTCGGTAATCAAAGGGTAGCACTAATAACAGGAACGGCGGAACCTACCTACCGTGGAGGTAGAGCTCCTTGACACCTTCCCCCATTACAGGGAACTCGGTCCGTCGGAAATCGTTGCCATGGGCGGTTTTGGAACCGTATCAGCAGACGATTTCCTGAAAACGTACGAGTCCCTCTCCCGTGACGAGATGAAAAGGAGGGTAAGGGATATCTTGATCAGAGCGGTGGTGAGGGGCTATGCATCCATGACCACATCAACCTCGGCCCTGTTCGTCATAAGGGGGAGCAGGATCTTAGATTTATACATAACGGCCTTCCCCTTCGGTTCCTACATGGTGTTGTCCCAGAGATACGTTCCCGTAGAAAGGCCGGAGGTGCCCTCTTGGGTTGGGAAGGAGGTAGTAAGGTTTATTCGAGAGGAGATCAGGGTTTACAAGGAGCTTCTAGGCCTTGGGATAAGGAGGGAAGAGGCCAGGGGGGTGCTCGGGCTCGGAACGCCCACCCACATGGTAGCCGTGATGTCCGTTGAAAGTGTGGCAAACCTCGTTAGATGGGGAGGTGACCACCCCGAGATCGACGAGCTTTTGAGCAGGCTGAAGGAGGTTGTTCTCGCATCTGACCTTGCAGACCTGTTCGTTGCCAGCGTAAATGCTCCGGCGATGGGAGGGCCGTTTCCTCACCCCTTCCACAGGAAAAAGCTTGATGTGCAAGACGAACTCTCTGTTGTTTCGTACGAGTGGAACGGTGAGAAGAGGGGAGTGAAAAAGTACCGGGAGGTTTTAGAAGGGATAAGGAGGGATCCTCCGGGAGACTGGAGGGGAATGGTGGAGAATGCCCTAGAACTGTCCAAGATCTCCTTTGAGCACGTGAACGAGTTTTCGGTCACCTTCTCGGGAAGGATTCCCCTGACCACCTTTAACGAGCTGAAAAGGCATAGAACGATGCCCATAGAAGTGGAGGGTATATACAACGCCATGGAAAGGGGTGACTTCTACGTCTATCCCTCCGTGGAAAACGAGGGGGAGGCGAGGAGGCTCTACGAGTGGGTGTTGGAAGGTTTTAGAGAACTCGACGGGAACGAGTATGAGCTCGTCTATGCACTGCCCCAGTCGGTGAGGATTGGTGTTCGTTTCAGATTGAACTTTGCCCACCTAACTGCCCCTTCCCTGTTTTACCGAACAAGGTCGTGCGATAGGGCCGAGGTCTCCATGAAGCAGGTTGTCAGAAGGATTCCCTACCTCCTGAAGGGATCCGTGCCCGGATACGGGGAGCTCCTCTTCGAGGTTCTTACCGGTGATGTGAACGGTTCGAGGGTTCCGTTACCAAAGTGCGTTGTTGGGGGCTGTCCGGAACCTGATTACTGTCCTTTCGTGAGGGGAATCGTGCCGAACTACGACGAAGAGCTACACAGGAGGTTGAAACATTCGCGGAAGGAGGTGTTTGGTTGAAGGTGGAGGAGGTCGTACAAAAACAGGAGGCTTGGAGGAGCCGGTGTATAAACCTCATCGCCTCGGAGAACGTAATGAGTGAGAGGGCAAAGCGTGTGTATGTCAACGACTTCATGCACAGATATGCAGAGGGCAAGCCGGGCAAACGCTACTACCAGGGAACTAAGTATGCCGACGAGCTCGAGGTGTATGCTACCGAGCTGTTCACAGAGGTGTTTGGAGTAAAGTACGTGGATGTAAGACCTATATCGGGGGTGACGGCGAACTTCTCGGCATTCTTTGCAATGAAAAGGCGTGGGCTGTTGGTAAACGTGGGCCTGTCTTCTGGGGCACACATAAGCCATGAGTTGGGGGCGAAGGTTCTGGGCTTCAGAACCGTCTCGTTACCCTTTGACCTGGAAAGCTGGAACGTGGACATTGACGGAGCAAGAAAGACGATTAGAGGCGAAAAACCCGATTTCGTCGTTCTTGGGGCCTCCCTGTACCTGTTCCCGCACCCCGTGAAGGAGCTCAGCGAGGAGGGGATACCCATAATCCATGACTCGGCCCACGTCCTTGGGCTCCAGCTCGGGACGTTCCCTGATCCCCTGAAGGAAGGGGCCGTCCTCGTGACTGCCTCTACCCACAAAACCTTTCCAGGGCCGCAGGGCGGCGTGATCCTTTCTAACGACGAGGGAGCATTCAAGGAGGTGTACAGCACAACCTTCCCCTTTATTGTCTCAAATCACCACATCCACAGGCTTGCCTCCCTCGCAGTCACCCTCGAGGAGATGAAGAGGTATGGTGAAGCCTACGCGAAGCAGACCGTGAAGAACGCAAAGGCGCTTGCCGAAGCACTCTATACACGTGGCTGGAACGTGGTGGCGGAGGCCCTCGGCTTCACAGAGACCCACCAGATAGCTGTGGATGTGAGGGACAAAGGAGGCGGTAAACGTGTAGCGGAGATGCTGGAGCGGGCGAACATCATCCTTAACAAGAACCTGCTTCCCTGGGACGACAATCCCAAAGACCCCAGCGGAATTAGGATAGGGGTTCAGGAGATGACGCGGTTCGGTATGAAGGAAGGAGAGATGGACTACATAGCAGAGCTTATGGAAAAGGCCCTTAGAGACCCGGAGGGGACGAGGGAGGAGGTCGTCGCCTTTAGGGCCGAGTACCAGGAGGTGAAGTACGCAGTCAGGACTCCTTGAGGTAAACCGTTCGGATAGGGAAGGGTATTTCGATGCCCTCCTCCCTGAACCGCTTTATTATCTCCGTGTTTAGGTCGGAGAGCACCTGCATCTTATTGGGGAGCTCTGTCCACACCCTTAGCTCAAAGATGAGTGCGAAGTCTCCCAACTCCAGGAAGAGGGCCTGTGGCTCTGGATCCTTGAGGACGAGGGGGTGGGAAGAGGCTATGTCCAGGAGGATCCTCTTCACGTGGTCCGGATCCGAGTCGTAGGAGACGCCAACCCTTATCCTGACCCTGACCCTCTCGTTGGGGAGGTGGAAGTCCTCCACCTCGTTCTTTATCACGATGGAGTTGGGAAGGGTGACGAGGTCTCCGTCAAACGTGAGTATCTTTGTGTTCCTCATCCCTATTTCCTTCACCTCGCCCACGAGATCCCCTATCCTCACGATGTCGCCCACCCGGAAGGGCGGATCCAAGAGGAGGAGGACGCCGGAAATTAGGTTCTCGAGGGGGTCCTTCAGGGCCAGGCCCATCACTATGCCAAACAGGCCTGCAGAGGCGATGAGGGGGGTTATATCTACGTTCCAAAGGCTGAGGACGTAAATGAACCCGAAGAACAGTATGAGGGCTGCGTAGATGTTTGTGAGGACGGACTTTACTGTGTTCAGGGTTTTCTCGTCTGCTTTGACAACGCCCGCTGGTAATGCCACCTCGTAGATAAGGATGCGACCGGCCCGCAGGAGTGCAAGGACTATGAGGAATATGACGAGGGTCAGCATAATCCCGTGGACTAGCCCACTGGGATAGAGGTCCGTCACGAGGATGTCAAGGAGGAGGAGGAATATGGCCAGCCAGAGCGGCATCTCCACCGCGGAGAACAGCCTGTCGTCCACGTTAGTCTTCGTTAACGAGAGGAGTTTGCGGATGAGCCTCGTGTACACGGGTCTGAGGACGACGTAGAGGAACAGTATTGCCCCGTAGAGATACGCCTTTGGGTCCATTGTGTTAGAATAGGGTAAGGAAATCAAAAAGTCTTTCGGGCTGTGCGTTATTTATATGAGGAGACCCATAATGGTTCGATGAGGTTCCAGGGAGCCACGGAGTACCTGCTCGACGTGGGCGGAGTCGTCCTCCTCGCACTCATAGTGGTGGCGTCTATCGTGGGAATAGGGAGCCTCTCCGGAGGAGTTGCCGAGGGGGAGAAACAGGTCATATGGAGGGCCGTGCCGTGAGGTCACAGGCACACGTGGAGTACCTCATGATGGTGGGGATAGGTGTCCTGCTCTCGCTCGTGGCAGCGGCGGGTGTGTTTCTCGTGGCGAGTACCATAAAGTCCGAGCTCGAGACCGCGTACTCCATGAAGGACACCATAGTGGAGGGTCTGAGGTGAGGGGAACGGTTTCCGTAGAGTATGCACTCCTCCTGCTCGCGGCGGTGGGACTGTTCACCGTGATGCTCGGCTTCTACATCGATCAGGGGCTGTACCTGCAGGGTGATGTGAGGAAGCTCCTCAGGGCGAGGTACGAGCTGTTGAGGCTCCGGTCCGCTGGGGACTTCGTGTCTTCAGGGGTGGAGGGG
>JALTNN010000095.1:2612-10682 GCA_027000685.1 Microcaldota archaeon | reverse complement strand
CTCCGTGAAGCTCCTCCTTATCTCATAGACCCCGTCTGCCTCGATGAGGAGCTTCACGCCCCCCTCCCTCTTCCCGGCCCTCAGCACCTGCTTGAAGCCCTGAACCTCTCCGAACAGCGCGTAGGCGATGGCCTCGGCCACGGAACTCTTCCCGCTACCATTAACGCCGTATATCACGTTGAGTCCGTTCTCGAATTCGAGAACACTCCCGTAGCTCCCGTCTTTCTCTCCGTGGGACTTCCAGTTCCTTATCGCCACCTCTCGGATCATTAGGATTATATAACGAACGCACACCATTTATTTCGATGAAGCTGGGGCGTGGAACATATGAAGTTCCTCGCGGACGCTATGCTCGGAAAACTCGCGGAGTGGCTGAGAATACTCGGCTATGACACTGTTTCTGCCTCAGATTTGTCGATTCTGGATGATGACTATCTCCTCGATATAGCGGAGGATGAGGGGAGAATCCTCCTCACAAAGGACAGGGGACTCCACGAGAGGGCGAGGAAGGAAGGCGTGGAGAGCGTTCTCGTCGACGGGGAGGACGTGGAACACCAGCTGGCGTTTCTCGTGAGAGAGGGTTATGTAGAACTCGATGACGTCCCTTCCCTCGAAAGGTGCCCGAGGTGCAACGGCGTCCTGAAGCCCGTCTCAAAGTCAGAGGTGAGAGGCCTCGTGCCCATGGGAGTTTACATGAGCCAAGACGAGTTCTGGGCGTGCTCGAACTGCGGCCAGATCTACTGGAAGGGCTCCCACTGGAAGAGGATGAAGGAGTTCGTGGAGAGGGTGAGGGCGATCATATCAACGTAGCCCTCTCCACCTCCACGGAGTCGACGCCCTCCACAGAGGCTATGGCCTCCTCCACATCTCCCTGTATCCCTCCCTCGTCTGGCACCTTCACGCCCACGAGGAGGGCGGAGAATCCAAAACCGATGGGCTCCTCCCTTACCTCGACGAGTGTCGCCTTCTCCGGCAGAACCTCGGGGATCTTCTTCTTCACCTTCTCGAGGTCCTCGGGCTCGTTCGGATACACCTTCAACACGAGCAACACGTCACCCATGCTCACCACCTCACGGACCCTCGAATCCACACGAGGAACATGTGTAGGGGGTTCCCCTTGCCCTGCACTCCAGGCACCTCACGATCTCCTCTCCGCACACCGGGCACTTGAACGCCACATACTCGCCGGGACCGGTCTCCCTTCCGCAGGACGTGCACCTCTTCGTCACCATGGGATGAATGGGTTCGAGAGGGATTTTAAAACATCACACTATTCCCCTCGTCGAGAGTATCTCCCTGTAGAGTTCCCGCAACACCTCCTGGTAGTCCCTCTTCCCCTCCTCAATCTCCTCCATTATCTCCTCCAGCATCCTCGTCCTTTCCTCCGACACGAGCTCGGGGAACTTCCCCGCGAGGTAACCGTAAACCCTCCTACCGAGGGGCGTGGGGTAGAGCTTCCTCTTCGCCCTGCTCTCCATGACGTACCTTCTCTCCAGGAGCTTCTGGATGATGGTTGCGTAGGTGGAAGGCCTCCCTATACCCCTCTCCTTCATTAGAGCCACCACGTCACTCTGCGAGTATAGTGGAACCCTTGAGGACTTGAACGCCCTGAAGGATTCAGCTTCGAACGTTCCTTCCTCCAGGGGGGACGCCTTCACACCATCTACGGCCATCCAGCCGGGGAACAAAACCTCCAGAATCCTCTCCTCCTCTTCCCTGAGCGCCTCCAGGGTTATCTCGTACTTCCCCACAACTACCCTCGCCGGTCTCATCTGGCTCTTCACAAACCTCTTGAAGATGAGGTCGTACAGCCTGAAGTGGTCCCTCCTGAGTCCCTCAACAACGATCTCTCCCTCTCTTATGTACCTTATGAGTGTCTGGGTGTCGAGGGGTCTGGTGGGTCTGATACACTCGTGGGCTCCCTCGGGACCCCAGCTCCTCCCCTGGAAGAACTCCTCACCGAACCGTTCCTTTATATACTCCCTCGCCAGCGAGATACCCGCGGGGGAGACGTGGGCGGAGTCCGTTCTGTGATACGTGATAAGACCCGCCTCGAAGAGGTCCTGTGCAAGATCCATGATGTACCTCGCTCCGAACCCGTACCTGTTCCCCGCTTCTCTTATCATCGTGTCCGTCGTGAAGGGCGGAGGTGGACTCCTCTCCTCCTCCCTCTCCTCCTTCAGCCTCACCCGTATCTTCCCCGTCCTCGCGTACTCCTCCGCCTGATGGAGGCTCCTGAAGGGGGTCTCAAAGACAACACTCCCACCTTTCCACCTCGCGGACAGGAAGACCGCCACGCTTCTCTTGTGCTCGTCGTACCTCTCAATTATCCACCCCAGAACGGGAGTCTGCACCCTCCCCGCCGAGAGGGTTCTGTTCCCAAACACGGCCCAGAGCTTCTGGGAGAGCTCGAAGCCTATCCACCGATCCTCTATCCTCCTCACTATCTGGGCATCCACCCTGCTCTCGTTTATCTGCCTGAGCTCCTCGAGGGCCCTGAGTATGGCATTCCTCGTCACCTCGTGGAACTCCGCCCTGTGGACGTTGGGGACGTAGGGAGAGATGGCGAGGAACGCATCCCACGCTATCTTCTCCCCCTCGGTGTCGGGGTCCGTCCCTATTATCACCCCGTCAACCTCGAGGGCGAGCACCCTGAGCGCATTCACCCTGTCCCTCGCGTCCTCGAGGTAGACGTCACTCCCGCACCGCGGACACGTGTCCTGGGTGGTCTGGACGTTGCACCTCCTACATATCTTTATCGTGGTATAGACGGGCACGATCCTGTCATCCACGAGCACCCCGTGGAATCCTCTGTCCATCACGAGGTCGAACATATGCCCCCTCGTGGCCACGACGTTGAGTATGTACTTCCCTGTGGCCACCTCGTAGCTCCTCGTCGTCCCAAGCCTGAAGACGGAGGGCCTCCCGAAGAACCTTGCTATCGTCCTCGCCTTGTTGGGGGACTCCACGATGAAGAGAACGGTCTTCACAGGATCCTCCCACTTCCCGGCCTCCCTCACCTTCCTCCTGTCTTCATCTATCTCCCTCAGGATCTCCTCCAGGTCTATCTCTGCGAGGGGGACAAACTCCTCCCCATACACATTGAACAGTATCCTCCTCAGCATCTCGAAGGCCCTCGGGTGGTCCACGAGGAGAACGGAGAGCCCCTTCGTTATACCGCCGGCGTACATCCTCGAGCATCTCCCAGACCCCTGGACGTACGTCTTGTAGTCGGGTATGACTATCTTTAAGCCCTCTTCTTCCTCCACTATAACATCTGGATGCTCCTTGAGCTTCTCCACCACCTCCCTTCTCCTCAGAACCTCCCTGAGTATCCTTTTACCCTCCTCCACGTCCTCCTCCCTTCCGTACCTTCTCAGCCTGTTGGCAAGCGTCCGAAGCCTCCCCTCTTCCACTATATCATACAGGACGTCGAGGAGGAAGGCGAGGCGGCCCGGCGTTATTCCCTCGAGATCGAGACCGAACCTGAACCTCGGAACGCCCACGAACAACGTCCACCTCACCCTCTCCGGAAGGTCAATTCCCCTGACGAGTGTCCCGTAATAGACCGCCGACCCCACGAGCACATCTGCTTCACCCTTTACGAACATCTCGAGGGCCTTTACTGCTCTGCCGCTCGTGCCAAGCTCGGCCCTTATTCCCCCCTTCTTCAACTTCTCTACGAGTTCTTCAGCGTACTCCTCCCCGAATTCAGTGGAGACGAACACGATTCCCCCGGGCCCCAGCCTCCTCACGAGGTCGACGATGTCACTCCCTTTCATCTCCGTGTAAACGTTAACGACGTTCCTAAGGTTCGCTCTCGAGCTCCCCACTTCGAAATCGAGGAGCTCTCTAAACAACTTCACCCCGAGCCCCCTCGCCCTCCCCGTAGCGGACGCCACGACGATCTGCCCTGTTTTATTTTCCTCCCTGAACCTCTCTATCCTCCTCGACAGTCTCTCGATTTTTTCCTGACTTCCCGTCCCCCTTAGGAGCCTGAGCTTCTCGAGTGCAAGCTGGTAGGCAGCCTCTATTATCTCGTCCGTGAAGCCGAGAAGCTTCAAGACCCTGTCTATGTTTCTCGATGCCTTCAGGAACGCGTCCACATCGTCCACGTAGACGAGGTCGAACCGCTGGCCTTCAAAGAGCTCGAACTTCCTCGCGAGGAACTGAGACGTCGTCACGAGGAACCTGAATTCCCCATTTTTTATCCTCTCCAGCACCTCCTCCCTCTCTTTCTTCTTCATCCCGGAGTGGAAGGCCACGATGTAGTCCCTTTCAAGGAGCTCCCTCGCCCTTTCCTCCACCTGCTTCACGAGCGTGGAGGTAGGAACTATCATGTAGAACCTTCTCCCCCTTTCGGCGAGGAAGAGCCCGAAGACTATACCGAAGAGGGACTTCCCCACACCCGTGGGGGCAACAATGGAGAAGGACTTTCCGAGGAACAGCCTCTTCGCCCACGTCCTCTGGGCACTCCATGGCCTGTTCCCAACGAGCTTCTCGAAGAACTCCGAGAACTCTTTAAGTCCCCGAACCACCCTGTAAATGGTCTCGTACTCCCCCTCTCTCGTGAGATTCCTCTCAACTGCCTCCACGAGCGACGCGAAGTCCTTCTCCTCCACTTCCACGGGGAGACAGACCTCACAGGGTATCTTCTTCCTCAGTCTGACGTCGTTTATTTCACCCCCACAGTTGGGGCAGAGGTTCACAAAGAGGGCCTTTTCCGGCACGGTTGAATTATGGGAGGGTCAAACCTTATAACGCCTCTCCACTTCCCCCCTCGGAACCTCCATTCCCTCCCACAACTTCTTCCTCCAGGCCTCGAGGGGAAGGTCGTCGCCGAAGTGATAGCGGGACGCCGTTACGACGCCGAGCTCCTCCACCTCCTCATAGAACCTGAGATCTCTCGCGATGTGGTGGTCGAGGATCACGGTATCGACTCTTTCTACAACTTTCCTCACGTTCTCCATGGCCTTCTCCGTGATCTTCGCCGAAACCCTGTATCCCTTCATGTAGGAGAGAGGTCCGTCGATGTAAACGATGTCGGGCTCCCTCCCGAGTATCCACTCCACCGCCTCTTTCTCAACGGGCCCTTCCACGTCTGACGTGTAGAGAAATCCAAGGTTTTCCTCCACAAAGACCATTATGACCCACCCCAGGCGGGTTCCCGGTTCCCCGTGCGGGAAAGGGGGTGAAAACTCCACCTTCGTCCCCCCAAACGTTATTTTTCTTCCATCCGCCTTCTCGACGACGTCCCTCCATCTGAAGTTCTGGAACCTCCCTCTCTGACTCCTGTTTATCTTCTCCTCCCAGTCCTTCACGAGTATCCTCTTCCCCTCGTAGAACTCCCCCTCCGGGGAGTGATGGTCGTAGTGGTAATGGGTTATGACGTGGACGTCGACGTGTTTTCCCACCTCGGAGAGGAGCGCGTGGGCCCTTTCCAGTGCATAGACTTCTAACGGGTGTGGAGGGAGGCCATACCTCCTCGGTCCGAGCGCGGCCCAGAGATCAATCCCTATTTTCACATCGTCCGTCTCGACGAGCGTCGCCATGGATCTCACACCGAACGAGTCCGCCGCGAGGAACCTCACCCTCATTACAGGAACACCCCTCCCATACCTGTTTATAACTATGTGGGTGGGAGCTTTTAGCACGGGTGATTGATGTGAACGTGAGCGACATAAGACCGGGTATGAAGAGGATTGATGTGGTTGTTCGGGTGGTTTCCGTTTCCCCCGTGAGGGAGGTGACGTCGAGAAGGGACGGATCAACCCACAGGGTCGAGGAGATCCTTGTGGGAGACGAGAGCGGGTCCATCATACTCTCTCTATGGGACGACGACGTGGGCAAGCTCCAGGAGGGCGACGTCGTGAAGATAGAGAACGGCTACACTACCGTGGTGAGGGGCTCCCTCCGCCTCAACGTGGGGAGGTATGGAAAGATAGAACTCGTGGACGAGGACGTCGAGGCCAACACGGACAACAACCTCTCCGAGAGGGAGGTTACTCCTCCCAAACGCTACCGCTTCCCGAAACCTGGGAGCTTCTGAAGGAGGGCCCTGACGTAGCCCTCCACATAACTTCTTTTTGCCACATAGATGGGGTGTTCCCTCCCAAATATTTCAACTTCTCCCTCGAGGAACGCCAGCCCCGTGAGGGCGCAAAGGAACGCATCCCTCTCGTGCCTGTTCCACCCCGTTTTCTTTGAAAGTACATCGACGAGCGGCGTCCTCATGGGCGAAACGAACGTCTCAATGACCCTGCCCATCCTCTCTGCCAGCCTCACCGCCCTCTCGTGTAGCTCCCTCATCGATCCCATGGAGAGCGGGAGGGGCCTGAAACCTCTTCTTATGAGCTCCCACTCCGAGTCCCTCCAAGGAATTTCCACGGACAGCGGCGCGTCGATGACGACGAGGTCGCACCCCCTCACCCCCTCCACTATCTCCTCATCCCTCCTCACGGTCCTCCACACGAAGTCAGGGAGGATGAAGAGCCCTGTGGGGTTTCCCTCCCTCGCCGAGAGATCTATACCAGCCACCCTACTCATCGATACCAAGCTCCTGCCTGATGAACTCCCTCAGCTCGCGACTCCCCCTCTTTATGTAGGGGACGAGATCGAACACCGTGTAGTTCCTCATGAGGGAGTGGAACACCTTTACCGCGAGGAGCTTTCCGTCCGTCTCCCTCTCAACGTCTATACACGCCCTGAATATCACGTCCTGAAGCTTCGAGGCGAACTTCGAATCCACGAGATCCGCGAGGTGGAGAACCTGTCCCTCGGGGGTCGCCACCACGTTGAACCCGTGCGCCTCGGAGATCACCCTGATGAGATACTCATCTGCTCCCCTGTAGCCGAGCTCCGACACGATCGCGAAGTCGTGGGAGAGGTACCAGTCCTCCCTCTGCCTGAACCCTCCCGTCACGTCGTCATACTCGTACTGGTAGTACTTGAAGATGTCGTGGAGGAGGGCGCCCGCCACCACGTAGTCGGCGTCAAGGTCCAGGCCGTAGACGTCAGAGAACACCCCCGACAACACCCTTCCTGTCCTCGCAACTCCGAGGGTGTGGTCTATTAGCCCTCCCGGGTAAGAGTGGTGCATCTTAGGGGCTCCCGGAGCCTCTTCCAGCTTCAGCTTCGCCTCAACCCTCGCGAACGTTATCCTCGGGTCTTCAAGGAAGTCCAGCACGAACTCCCTCAACCCATCCTTCCCTATCCTCTCCGCCTCTTCGAGGAGTAACCTTCGGCGGTCAGAAGTGCTCACCCTCATCCCCCCTCAGCGTGTAGTCCCCTCATCATCCCCGCCATTCTAATGAACGGGAGGAGGTCATTTTGAAGGGGCCGGTTGACATGTCTCTTTGCCTCTTCCCAGAACAGCCTTTTCCCTATTCTAATCAACCTCTCCTTCTCTTTCTGCGGGAATGCCACGGAGTTCGCGAGCGCGTAAAGCTCCTTGTCCTGTACTCTCTTCCTGTTCCCCTCAATCAGCTGCTTGGCCACCACAAGGCCTGTCACGAACCTCAGAATGTACTCGTTTGGTCGGATCCTGTTCTCGTTCAATACCCTCAGCGTGCTCTTCGCTGCCAGCCATAGCTTCTTCGCTAGCTCGCGGCGCTCCTCCCTACTCAGCCACGTCCCGGCGCTCACAAGGTCTGTGAAGAAGGACGGGTTTTCCGTATAGAGATAGAAGAGCGTGTCCCTGGTAGCGTTGATCCCGGCTCTGAGAACAGTCCTAACTAAAGCATCCATGTCCCTTCCCCTGTAGATCTCGTAAGCTGCAGGGCCGAACTTCCTCACCCCCTGTTTGACGGCCAGAGCCTCCCACAGATGCCATTTCTCAGGGCTATAGTGGGATAGGGCTCGCAGGAACCACGAGTACACGTCCTTGACGAGTGTGGGCATCCTCTCCCTCTTAGAGGCCTTCCTTGATAGCCTGTTCAGAAGGTGTATTACCTCGAACATCCTTGCACCCGCTTCTCTTCCGGGATTGGCAGCAATGTGGTACAGCTCATGGGCTATGGTCCTTTCTATGGTGTCCAAATCAGCCGAAACGTTCACCACAATGAGCCTATT
>JALTNN010000095.1:0-2602 GCA_027000685.1 Microcaldota archaeon | reverse complement strand
ATTTTTCGGTAATCTCCCCCTTGTTCATAAACCGTATCTTCACGTCAGTCTCCAAGTTTAACCTCTTGGCGAGCCACCTGAGGAGACGGAGGTTCTCGATTATGGTTTTACCGTGAACCTCGATCATCGTCTCTCTAACACCTCCCATGGCTTATAAGCTTAACGTCACCCCCTAACTTCTTAGAGCTCCGGTGGTGTAGTCCGGTCAAGCATGCGGGCCTTTCGAGCCCGTGACCCGGGTTCAAATCCCGGCCGGAGCACTTCTTATTTTTACACCCTGTCATCAAATTTTTCATGTGGCCCCGTAGCTCAGCACGGGGCTCCGCCCCTGTAACCCCGTGGTGGGTGCGGTACTCGCTACGCTCGACCGCACGCTCCGCGGCCCCGTAGCTCAGCCTGGAGAGAGCGTCGGCTTTCGGAGCCGAAGGTCGGGGGTTCGAATCCCCCCGGGGCCGTGTAACCTGGTTTTAAATAACCTGAGAAATATTTTACCTAATGGATGGCGACCGCCCAGTCCTCAATTACAACATTCATACTTCTGAGCGTGATCGTGCTTGTAACTTCGTACGCACTTTACACCACTGTCAGCGAAAGCATTAGCCGGGCATATCGGACGAGCGAGAGAAGGATATTTTTACCGCCTTCGATACAGGCTGTGTACAGATCCTCTACGGGAAAGATATGCCTGATGATCTACAATCCAAACACCTCCGAGGTGAATCTTACGGGTGCTCCGATCCTGATTAAACGGAAGGACGGAACTACGGTACTCGAAGACCAGCTGGTTGGTCAACTCTCTCCCAAAGCTGTAACGAAGGTGTGCATAGAAGGAGCGGTTCCAAAGGCCGACATTTATGAGATTACGGTTTTGGGAGAGTATCCCATGAAGACCTCCTCCTACATCACACCTCCACCACCGCTGGTCGTCACTTATACACACACGCTCCCCTTCTCCGAACCAGAGTCAAACAGGTATGCCAACATCCTCTTCTATGGTGACCACAATACCGCAACTTTCCTTATCGGAGGACCTGTGGGAACATTTCAGGTCGTTACGCCGTGTGGGGTGGGGGGCACGTGTAGCGTACTCAGGGAGAACACGAGCTGTAGCATAACATTCGAACTCAACAACTATGGAAACTGTTACTTTGCTGTGTATCAGGACGGGAACCTCGTATGGGAAAAGAACATAACGGTGGCGTTCATAGACTTCTGCGACGGATGCTCTGATGAAAACGAGAGTTGTGAGACATCTATCGGAAGATACCTAAACACAGGCAATCCAGCCGTAGTAGTTCTCTCCAAGGACGATAATATCGGTTCTGGAAGCTGTATAAGCCTGTCTTACACCTCCCTCACCGATTTATCGAACGTAACCTTTGATGGGAACGGACATACTCTGACGGTGTACTCAGCAAGCTCTTACGGGCTATATCTCTCGAATGTGGATGGTTTGACGATTAGAAACGTAGTATTCGAGACGAACAATACCTCGTATCCCCTATACTTCACGTCATCGCCCTCCATCAGTCTTAAATATGTCGAAGCAAATGCCACATACCCGACAATACCCCATCTTTATCTCTCTGGCTACCCCCTCTACTCCTCCACAAACTCCTACTGCGGAGACGGCAGGCTCATCATAACGATAGACAGCAACAACGCATCCGACTACAACAACACGCCGCTCGACGCGAACAACTACTGCCACATCTCCATCCACGATGTGAACGACCTCATCCTCGACTTCAACAACACCTCCATAACCACAAAGGCCCCCTATATCTACGCGAGAAACACTCCAAGGATCGTCATTAGAAAAGTTGACATTTCTACTACGGGGAATGGGTCCGTTGCCCTGAGGGTTGCCCTGTCCCCAGAGGCCAACATATGGGATGTTAACGTCTCCACAACAGGTTATAAGACCGCCGCCCTCGCAGCGAGCAATGACACCAACCTCTTTATTGGTAAAGTGCGGGCCTCAACAACGGGCAATCAGTCACCTGCCATATCTGTATCCTCATCGCCTTACACGCTTGTAACAGGCGTGTATGCGCACACCACAGGTTCTTATTCCACCGCAATAAGCATTAGTAGCTCAACGGACTCCAACGTAACAGATTCCAATATCTTGACAGAGGGTTACCAAGGTTTTGGTATTCATTTCAACGGATCTGATCGGTGTGGTACGCGAGATGTTAATATTATTACAACGGGCGCCGGCGCCGCACACGGGATATCCCTTCAGTCCAACAACTGTGTAATTGCGGACACGAACATAACCGTAAACCAGGGAAACGGAATACATGTGCTTGGGGTATCGCATAGGTTCATCAGGTTAAAAATCAGAACAACAGCTACTTCGAGCACAAACAATGCCGGTATTTATTTCTTCTCTGGCGGCGTTCACACCATCGAGAGTTTAGATATTTCTACAAGGTGGGCTAATTGGGGTGGCATCTATACAGGAACCGCAGAAGTGAACATAATCGATACTAACATAACTGCAGACAGGGGTACAGGAGGAGCCATATGGATAGCTGGAGGGAGCAGGGTTACACTCAATAACACGAGGTTGGACGCTGTAAATACCAATTACCTA
>JALTNN010000094.1 GCA_027000685.1 Microcaldota archaeon | reverse complement strand
CTGCTTCACCGTCCTCGAACCAGAATATAACGGAGCCGTTGAATATCTCGTAGCCGTCTGGCTTAATACTCCCCTCGAGCCCCAGTCTGATCGCCAACCTCCTCCACAGGTCCCCCGCCCTCACGGGTGTAATACGGCGAGGGGCTATTTAACCCGCCCGGTTCGAAATCCTCACCCGAGTTTTAGGAACACGAACGCCGTTTTTAAGCGTTGTTCACGTAAAATTTTTCGGCCGGCTGTGAGAGCCGCGGGGCGGAGTGCTGGTGCGTAAGCCGGCATCTATGAAACCCCGCTCGGACGGCCGGCCACACTCACAACATCCTTAGTATCCTTTCACCGAACTTATCGAGTAAGATCCTGAACCACGGCGTGTAGATGTGGGGGTTCATCTTCGCATCCACGAGGACTTCCGCGAAGTCCATCCACTTCCACCCGTCAGCTTCCTCGGGGTTGGGCGTCGGTGGATCGTTGTAGAAGCCCACGAACACGTGGTCATATTCGTACTCCGTGAGGCCGTTTCCCACATCTGCCTTATATATGAACTCCCCCACCTTCTCGAGCTCTGTGGTGAAGCCCATCTCCTCCCTTAGCCTCCTCACTGCAGCCTCTAGCGTGTCCTCTCCCGGCCGGGGATGTGAACACGTGGTGTTTGTCCATAGACCTCCCGCGTGGTACTTCTTCCTGCTCCTCAGCTGGAGCATGAGCTCCCCCCTGTCATTGAACACGAGGATCGAGAAGGCCCTGTGGAGGGTTCCACCCCTCTTGTGAGCCTCTATTTTCTCCATCACACCCACGGGGTTGTCCTCCTCGTCCACGAGTATGACCAGCGCCATGGGTGGAGATGGGGGCTTCAGGATATAAAAAGGTTGGGTGGAGCTCCGACCCACGCCGGTAACCGTTATTAATGGGTATGTCTATTAGGAAACCATGAGAGCCCCTGCCACCCTGCTCGCCCTACTACTCATCCTGGCCCCTGTCCTCGCATTTGAGATGAACGGCGGAGAAACTTATACGGTGAGTACAGACACCCTCACAGAAATAGCCGAACAGAGCCCCGTGATCAGGGACACGAACCTGTCAGAGACGAACGAGACAACGGGAGTTATAGAAGGGATAAGCGAGGTAAACGAATATCTGGTGAAAACCGAGACGTTCCCTGCTGTGACCAAAGAGGAGAGCACGAACATTCCCGTCGTTGTTGAAGGAACGCCCAGGGAGTTCAACATGGAGGAGATTGAAAGGGTTGTGAGGAAACTGTACGAGAAAAACTTGGAGAGGGTGGAGGAAAGGAATGTGGTGGCTGAGAAGGTCGGAGAACAGGTCTGGATCAGAAAAACAGAAAAGATCGGGGAGAGGATGGAGGAAATCCCGGAGAAAGTAAGGGAAATGGTGGATAGGGTGGCGGAGAAGGTGGGCGTGGAGCTCGCCATGCCCCTCAGGGGACCCATCACGGTGAGGGAGATGAAGGGCCACAAGGTGGTGGTCAAGGTCGTTATGCCCACGGAGGAGAACGCGGTGGTCGGCAAGGTGGTAGAGTTTGACGCCGAGAAGAACGAGGCGGAGGTGAACATCCTCGTTACCGTCGCGGAACCCGGTATCTACTACGTGGAGGAGAACATCCCCAAGGGAGAGGGAGCGGTGGAGCTGAACCTCACTGGGAAGTACGTAGTCATCGAGTTTGACCCTGTGGTCGCCTGGGTCGTCGAGCTGAACGCAGGGGAGGAAGCGAGCGTGAGCTACAGGGTGAAGGCCGACGTTCCCCCCGAGCTCGAGCCGGCCGTCGCCAGGCTCGCCGAGTGTGACGTGAAAGTAGAGGTCGTTAGACTCGTTCGGTCGGGTGACACGGTCTCCGGTGAGTTCAGGATACTCTTCGGCGGTGCACCCGTCTACACCCCCGACGTGAGGGTGAACGGGGAGACGGAGTTTGTGAGGGACGGGATGTACTACGTCTTTCAGGGGAGGGAGACTCCCGTTGTGGTGGAGGGAAGCGTTGGAGACTGCTCCTTTTACAGGGAGATAACGGTTCCGCAGGATTACACGCCGTTTATCCTTGGAGTTTTAGGAATTGTAGCCCTTGTAGCGATCGCTTGGATATGGCTGAGGGGCTGAGCTTTTTACCGTTTTTCTCCCTCTTTCTTCCCGATGCTTGACATAAGGCTCATCAGGGAGAGGCCCGACCTCGTGAAGGAAACGCTGAAGAAGAGGTACATGGAGGACCTCATTCCCCTTGTTGACGAGGTCCTCGACCTCGACAAGAGGTGGAGAGCGATTCTCAAGGAGCTCAACGAACTCAGAGCAGAGCGTAACAGGATTTCAAAGGAGATCGGCAAGCTTGTGAGGGAGGGCAGAGAGGAGGATGCTGAGAGCCTTAGGAAAAAGGCCTCCGAACTCTCGAGGAGGATAGAGGAGATGGAGGCGGAGGAGAAAGAGCTCGCCGAGGAGATAAGGAAGAACCTCCTCCTTCTTCCCAACCTCCTCCACCCAGACGTGCCCATCGGCCCAGACGACACGTATAACAGGCCTATCCGGTTCTGGGGAACGCCCAGGGTGTGGGAGGGTCACCTCGACCAGTTCAAGGAGCAGACAGGAGGCTTTGACGTCCACTACGAGGTCGTGAGGGAGAAGCCCCACCACCACTACGACCTCGTGGAGATGCTGGACATCGCGGACACGGGAAGGGCCTCCAAAGTGGCGGGGAGCAGGTTCTACTACGAGAGAAACCAGCTCGTCTTCCTCGACCTCGCGCTCTCGCTCTACGTCCTCGAGAAGCTTGTGCGGAAGGGTTTCACGCCAGTCATCCCT
>JALTNN010000093.1 GCA_027000685.1 Microcaldota archaeon | reverse complement strand
TCCCGCAGGCACCCTATGACGTCACCCTGAATGTGAAGGTAGATCTCGCCCTCGTACGTTCCGAGGGCCAAATCTACCTTCCCATTCAGGGTGACGTCATAGGGTGCCTGCGGGACGTCTCCCTCCCACCTCAGCGTGAGCGGGATGACGATGTTGTTGTCACTCACCACCACCTCCCTGCCGACGTCCACATCGAGGCCGAAGCCCTGCGGTATCACGTCACCTATCTCCACGAAGCGTGCGACGGGCTCGGTCCAGGAGAGCACCAGGTTCACATCGACGGAAAGACCTGGCGTGAGGCTGATTGTGGTAATCTCCTCGCCGTGTCTCTTGAACGTCACGGTAGGCTGGAGACTCGTCTTCTTGACGCTGAACTTGTAGGAGCTCGTGACGTAGCGGGTCTCGTCGTTGTAGGTGTAGCTCCAGTGGGTGTTGAGCTCGCACGTGGTGACGTCGTCAACTTCGGGGTCGTTTATGAGGGTGACGGAGATCTGGAGGCGTCCGGTGGAGCCGGAGGAGATGGAGCCGGGCGGGACGGCGTACACCTCGATATAGTCCTGCCAAGGTTTGTATGAGTCATTGATCTTGATGTCCTCGCAGTCGAGGTCGTGGCCCACGAGCTCGAAGCCGTACGGTGACGGGTTCTCCACCTCCACGTAAACCGTGAGAGACGGGTTCTCCTTCGTTACCACGAGCGTGGCGGATGATGGGCGGTAGTTGAAGATGGTGGTGGGCCTCGTGGCCATGAGGACGAACGGGTCGAGGACGCAGTTGTAGGTCTCGGACTCGCACTCGAGGACGACGTCACCGCCTGTCATGGAGGTGGAGATCGTTCCACATAGTTTCTTATCACCTTCTTTCCTTGTGAACTTGACGCCCATGCTGTCAGGTTTGATGCCGGGGCCGCCCACCACGAAGATGTTCACGTTATCTTTGATCGTTTCAAAGCCCCCGTAGGACTCGGGGTCGCCGGAGAACTCCGCACACACCGTTACCTCCTCCGAGTTGGCGGGGAGGATGGTGGGCTCGACGGTGAAGACGATGGTGTTGGGGCCGTAGACTATAAGCTGCTCCGAGGTGGCGGAGAAGACTGCCCCTTCAGGTGAGCGAACGTTCGTGAAGAGGTTGTACCTGCCCTCTTTGGCTGTCCACCTGACCGAGGCGACCTCCGGCTCGTAAAACGATGACCTGACGCCGTCGGACTCGCTGAAGACTGTTTCGTCACCCTTCTTTACCTCGAAGAGGACGTCGAGGCTGTCATCGTAGCCGCAGGATATCACAACGGCGGACAGCTCGACCTCTTCCCCGTCGTAGGCTGCGAACGAGGTATGGTAAGCGTCCCCCTTCTTCACGAAGGGCAGGACGGCGACGCCGGGGGGCCTGCAGAACACCTTCCCCCTCGTGACGGGGATGTAGAGGAGGGCCCCCTCGGGGACGTCGGGCTCGGGTATGGATATCGTCGTGCCCCTCCTCGTCACGGTGAGCTTGTAGGCGACGGGAACGAGGGCGTAGGGCCCGGAGAAGTCGAAGTTGCTGAGCGTGACGGGGACCTTGACGGTGACCATTTTGCCCCGGGAGTTCTCGGCGTCGAAGGTGAAGTCGCCCACCGCGAGGCTGTCCTCCAGCGGGGTAACGGAGAGGGTGGCGTCCTCGTCGTCTGTCCTCAGAGCCACCCTGAAGAGGAGGTAGTACTCCGTTCCGTCGCCCGTGATGGAGCCGACCATTCTTCCATCTGCCTCGATGCCCGCGAACTCGACGGAGGGCGCCTCGACGAGGGGCACGAGCTCGTAGCTCCTCTCAGTGGGCCCCGCCACGACGAACTCCTCATCCACGGGGGTGTAGAGGTCGTGGAGCGTATAGAAGGAGTACTCGCCGGACGGAAGATCGAGCTCCACACACCCCCTTTCATTGGTGGTGGCCCCCTCCGAGACGCTCCTCCCGGTGAGCGATACACCCGAGAGCACCACCTCAACACCGGCGACGCCCACGCCGTCGTCCGTGAAGCACAGCCTGACCGGGTACGTCCTCTCGGAGACGCTGAGCGTGGATTCGTAGACGGGAATGGTCGCTCCGTTCACGTTCCACACTATAGAAATCCTTGCCTCCTCGCGGGCCTCCACCTCTTCCTCTGCCGTGGCAGGCTCCGCCCGAGTGGCGAGGGAGAGCGTGTAGGTGTCAACGTCCGTCACGACCGTGGCCGAGAGCTCTCCCTCCACATCATAGCTGAAGGCAGAGAGCGTGAACTTGGATGTGTCGGAGAGGATGGTGTCGGGGAAGGGCGTGCCATCGACGGAGAGAACGAACCAGAGCGTCGTTCCCTCCACATTCCTGTACTTGATCCTCGTCGCACGGAACGACGTCTCCGTTTCACCGAACCTCGTCACGGCACCGTCCTCGTCCTCCGCGTCTATGTAGAACCTCAGGGGGACCGAGCTGAAGTCCGAGGGGACGGTGTAGGTGACGGGCACCGTGAACTCGACGGTGTAGTCCCCCGGTCTGAGCTCTACGTCGATCTCCCTCTTCCCGTCGAAGTTCGGCTGGGCATCCACGGGGAGGTAGTCAAACCCCATCTCTGCGTGGAGCCTGACGGAGACCGTGTCCGCGGGGACGGCCACCCTCACGACGAGGTATCCCCCTTCGAGGAGGACCCTGCCCGTGGGCACGCCGTCCCTCGCGAAGTACCAAGAGAGGAGCTCGGGTTCATCGGGTGCCTCTGGGTAGAGGGGTACTACGAGGAACTTCTCCTCCCCCACCACCACGCCACCCTCGATGAACTTCAGGAGGACCTTGGAGGGGAGTTCCGCGGTGAAGGC
>JALTNN010000092.1 GCA_027000685.1 Microcaldota archaeon | reverse complement strand
CCCTCGGGAGCACGGTCTCCATCCCCGAGTACTCTCTCAAGATCCTCTTCCTCCACCTCCTCATCATCGAGGCGGTTGTTAGCGGGCTCATGGCCGGGATAGTTGGAGAAGGGAGCTGGGCCGCCGGCCTGAAGTACGTCCTCACCATGAGCTTCATCGCCCTTCTTGTCTTCCACCTCTACATCCTCCCCATCGATCCCGTGGACAGGCTCGGCAGGGCTCTCACGAAACTTCCCCTCACGCTCAACATGACGGTTGACCTCGGCGAGTTCTACGTCGAGAAGAACATCACGAAGGACGAGGTCGTCAGGTTCATTGACTCCTACCAGAGGACGTTCGGGCTTGAGAGAAAGATAGAGTTCTGGTTCGAAGAGGATATAGGGTGCAAACCCTGCGTGGAGGGAAACGTCACGGTCACGGACACCGCCATCTACATACGTCACCCACTCTACCTAAACTTCAGGGTGGTGAGCAACGGTGACGGAACAGCCACGGTTTTCGTCAGGTGAATGGAAGCTTCCACCGGAGATAAAGGTGCTCGAGGCCCTCGGTGCAATAGGGGACGGGAGAATAGAGGAGACGGAATTCGGCGCAAGGGTGGTGTCCTCCGATGGCACGAGGACGTACACGGTCAGGTTCGACGAGGAGGGATGGAGGGTCGGTTCCACGGACAACGGCAGCGTTTACAGGGGTTATTACGGCTACCCCATCGTCGCCCTCCTCATGTTAAAGGGATACCTACCCCTCCGGAGGGATCTTGCGGAGGCCCTGAGGGGGATCCCGTGGAGGGAGCTGAACGAGAGGTACAAGCGGTACTGGGTCGTGGAGAGGATCGTCCTGGACAGGCTGAAGGAGAGGGGATACGATCAATCAGAGGTCAAGGAATACATAAAAACAGTTCTCCAGAAGTTAAAGGAGCTGAAGCTCGGGAGGTTGGAACTTGGCCAGAGAACGCTCTTCTAGGTACGCCGTGCTCGACCTCGACGAAACACTAATAGAGGGGACTCTCGGGACGAGGATCGTGAAGGCCCTGCTCGACCCGAGGAAGACGAGGGGAATAATTCCGAGGAAGTATTACCTCAAGGCCCTCAGATACACTCACCTCCCCCTCCTCGCCCGCTTCAAGAGATTTTACAGGGTCTATAGGTATCTCCTCCACAGGACGTTTAATCTCTATCTCGACCTCCTGAGGGACCCGAGGGTGGACCGGGAGGGGCTGAGGAAGATCCTCGAGGAGGTCGTCGACGGCATAGAGATCCCGGAGGTAACAAGAGAGTTCCTAGAAAAACTCAGGACAAAAGGTTATACCCTCGTTCTACTCTCCGCGAGCCCGCAAGAACTTGCAGAACGGATGGGGAAGAGGCTGGGCGTAGATGTCGTGATAGGATCGAGGGAGGGCATGGTAATGGACAGGGAAAACAAGGAGAAGGTCATTCGGGAGCTAGCCAGGGAGGGACGAGTGGAGATAATCGTCGGTAACCCGGGGAACGAACCCTTCTGGCTCGCGGAGAGGTTTGCTATCGTCGTGCGTTCACCCAACGATTTAAGGAAGTGGCTCCCAAGAATATGAGTGTGAAGGAGGCCGTGTTCTACGAGAGACTGGGAGAGGGGAAGGTTCGGTGCACCACATGTGAGAGGAGATGTGTCGTGCTCCCCGGGAGGAGGGGGGCGTGCAGGGTCAGGGAGAACAGGAACGGGAAGCTCTACCTCCTCGTCTATGGGCGTCCAGTCGCCATCCACATCGACCCGATCGAGAAGAAACCACTCTACCACTTCCTGCCAGGCTCCGACATTCTCTCCTACTCCACCGTGGGGTGTAACTTCTTCTGCAGGTTCTGTCAGAACTGGGAGATATCACAGGCCAATCCCGAGGACTACGAGACGCCCTACGTCTCGCCTGAGGAGATGGTGGAGACTGCGGTGAGGTACGGAAGCGTGGGCGTAGCCCACACCTATACGGAGCCCGTAGTGTTTTACGAGTACGCGAGGGACATAGGAGTGCTCGCGAGGAAGAGAAACCTCGTCAACGTCTTCGTCTCGAACGGATACTACACGGAGGAGGTGTTAGAGGACATGACGACGTTCCTCGATGGTATAAACATAGACCTCAAGGGAGGACCTGACCTGTACAGGGATGTCGTCATAGGTGCTGACGTGGACGTGGTAAAGAGGAACATAAGGAAAACGTTCCGGAAGGGGATCCATGTGGAGGTGACGATGCTGATAATCCCGGGCCACAACGACGACGAGGAGACGTTCCGGGAGAACGTCCGGTACATCGCGGAGATATCCCGGGACATCCCCCTACACATCTCCCGCTTCTTCCCGCACTACCACATGAGGGACGTGCCACCCACCCCCCTCGAAACCCTCTACAGGCTACACCGCATCGCCTCCGAAGAGCTCAACTTCGTTTATCTCGGTAACGTGCCGGACACGAGATACGAAACCACATACTGTCCGAACTGCGGGGAAGCCCTCATCCTGCGTTACGGCTATAGCGTGGAGAGCAGGCTGGATGACAACAAATGTCCCTCCTGCGGCACTAAGATCTACGGCGTGTTTGAAAAGAAAGAAGGAAGGGAGTGATTTACCCGGGGAACACCAGGAAGGCCCACCAAGGTCTCCTGTACTCCAGTTCCTTGCCACTTTCTGCATCGATCTCGATGTCAACAGGCACCTCCACTGGTATCAGGAACAGTAGTCTGCCCCTGAACCTGCTCTTGACCTCGTACACCGGCTTGTTCTTCTCCACCTTGAGTTTGGCCCTCTCCATAATGGCGTTCCTGAACCTCTGCCTTATCCTCTCAATGATCTCATCTGGCGTTACCCTGATCTTCCTGC
>JALTNN010000091.1 GCA_027000685.1 Microcaldota archaeon | reverse complement strand
CTCCAGGACTTACCGCCCACTACAACACCGGGAATGTCCCTGGCCTCTTCGAGAACCCACCTGAAGTTCACGGAAGTGACGACGCACACCCTTCCCCTCCCCGCAAGCTCCTCCAAGGCTTCCCTTATCTTCTCCGCATCCGCGTCCCTCCTCCACTCCACGTAGTAAACCTTCGGGTGCCGTATCATGGGTGCATGGCCCACGTGAAGGATGGCCTCGCATCCAGACGCCTCCATCTCCTTGAACCTAACGTCGCACGCTCCGTAGGACGGATCAATGCAGACGACCACCTCCTTTCCACGCTCCTCGAGCATCTTCACCATGTCATCCAGCTCTGTCTTGAGCCCCTCTGGCACCTGGAGGAGGATCCTCCTCCCCCTTATCCTCTCCGCCACGTCCCTTATCTCCTCTATCATCCTTCCACCACAAAAATACCGTGTTTTAGATAGAGGGTCTCTGGCTGGGGGAGATAGACCGTGTGGTCTGATGCCTGTCCCCTCAGTCCTCCCAGCATCCTGAGTCTCTTACCTTCCTTCTCCGCGGCCCCCCTCACGATTCCAAGGAAGTCCCGGGGGGTAATGTAGTGTGTACAGGAGGAGGTTAGGAGGATCCCGCCGTCCCTGAGGAGTCTCACCGCAAGTCTGTTGAGGAGGAAGTACATTTTCTTTGCGTTATCAACGTCTTCTCTCTTCTTCGCGAGGGCCGGCGGGTCAAGCACGACGACGTCGTACCTCTTGCCCTTACGGACGAACCCCTTCATAACTTCCACAGCATCTCTCCTGTATATCCTCCCCGTCACCTCGTTCAGCTCGAGGTTCCTCTTCAGCACATCCGTCTCTTCCCTCCCCACCTCCACGAAGTGGACCTCGGCCCCCGAGATGCCCATGTGGATGCCAAAGCCCCCGGTGTAGGAAAAGACGTCGAGGATCCTCCCCTCGCCAAATCTTTCGGCGAAGATCCTGTTCTCCCTCTGGTCAAGGTAAAACCCCGTCTTCTGACCGTTGAGAACGTCTACGAAAAACCTCGCCCCTCCCTCATCTATCACCGTGGTGTAGTCCTTTCCCGCGAGGAGGCCTTTCTTCTTCGGAAGACCTTCTAACTCCCTCACAGGCGATTCGTTCCTCTCAACGACGTTTGGTATCCCCTTCTCCACTATGAACTCCGCTATCCTCTGCTTATACCTTTCCACTCCCAGCACATTCACCCTCAGGGCGGAGACGTCGTTGTAAACGTCAACGATCAGCCCTGGGAGGAGATCTCCCTCCGCGAACACCCACCGGAAGACATCTGGATAAAGCCTCCTCTTCTCCCTCCATAGGGACTCCATCCTGGAGAGTATCACCTCCTCGGGCTCTTCCTCCTCCCTTGAGAAGACCTTCAGGGGTATAGAGGAGGTGGGTGAGTAGAAGCCGTAGGCGAGCGTTTCGTTTCCATACCTTATCTCCACCCACTCGCCGGGCTCGGCCTCCACCCTTTCCACGTTCTGGGCATAGACGTGGAGGACTCCCCTCTTTATCTCCGACGCGCCCCTCTCGTTCACCCACGCTACTCCCATATTCCCTTTAACCCTTTTGACGGGGAGAGTATATAAGCGGGCCCGTGGTCTAGCCCGGTTATGACGCCTCCCTCACGCGGAGGAGGTCCCCGGTTCGAATCCGGGCGGGCCCATTCACCCCTCCAGAAGTCTGATGGTGGTCCTTAGATCGATGAGGTCCTCTCTACCATACTCCTCCACGACCTTCCACTTCTTCTCCACCATCTTGAGGACCTTCTTCCTGTCTTCCTCCTCGAGGACAGGGGCGTACATGCCCACGAACATCGGGTCACACACCGCAAGGGCGTCGGCAAGCCTGAGTATATGCCCTGTATCTGTTTTCGGTGTAGCAGATGTCCCGTGGTTCCGCACAGCATCAACGGCGATCGAAACGATGTTTTCCGGAACACCGCGCGACCGCAGGAGTTCTTCCACCCACACAGCACCGATTTCCGCGTGTCTTTCAGGATCGACCGTCCTTCCTATATCGTGTACCCATGCAGAGAAGGTCACCGCGTGAAAAGAGTCTCCCCGGAGGTTCTTCTCCTCCGCGAGCCTCTGTGACCAGAAAACAACCCTTTCAGTGTGGTGGAAGAGCCAGTCACTGTGAAAGGCCTCGTAGGCAACGGCGGGAGCCTCCTTCGACAGGGTTTCAATACTCTCACCGTGGAGGAGCTCGGAAAACCTCCTGAGGTCCTCCATGTTAATATTTTCGCATTTAGATTTTAAATGGGATGATGAGATCCGCTCTTCCTGACGGTGATGAGACCGGCAGTGCCTGACCGCTTTAAACACTCACGCCTATCTTTAACGTGTTCCCTCTTGAGAACCACGATCCGATCAAGGAGGTCTTCCTGAGGTACTCGAGGATCGTCTTCGTGGGATGTTCGAGAACCGAGGGCAAGCCCTCGCATGACATACCCAGACTCATGAAGGAGCACGGCTTCGAAGTAGCCTGTGTGAACCCTCACGCGGAGAGTATTCTTGGTTCGCCCACCTTCGGGGACATTTTGGAGGTTCCCGAAGAGTTTCTCGAAATCCTCGTCGTCTTCAGGCCCCCTGAGGAGGTTCCAAGATTGGTGGACAAGATTCTCAAGAGTGGTAAGGTTCCCCGCGTCTTCTGGATGCAGGAGGGAATAAGGAGTCCCTACGCAAGGGAGAAGTTAGAACCTCTCGGTGTATTCGTGGTGGAGGACAGGTGCATATGGAAGGCTTACGCTTCCCTCTTCGTGGAGAGGGATGAGGTCTATGAGAGGATCCTGAGGTTTGCAAGGGTCTATGCTAGGGCGAAGGGGTTCGTGCTAAACCCCGATCCGCAGAAGCTCGATGAAGTTATAGCGGCACTCGCGTTCAACGAAAAGACGTATGGTTTCCGGTACTGTCCGTGCAGGGTGATAACGGGGGACTTCGAGGAGGACAAGAAGAAGATATGTCCGTGCTACTGGCACGAGGAGGAGATAAGGGAGATGGGCCACTGTAGGTGCGGTCTCTTCTGGGATCCGAAAAGGGTGAGAGCCCCGGGCGGGATTCGAACCCGCGACCTCCCGCTTACGAGGCGGGCGCTCCGCCGGGCTGAGCTACCGGGGCCCGTCTGAATTTTAGGAAGTGGAGGTCTTAAAAATCCCGTCTCCCTTATCCGTGAGGTGGAAGTACGACTTAGCGATATCGACAGGCACAGACTAAAACCAGGAGACAGGGTAAGGATTAGGGCGGAACATTCTCTCGTCGAAGAGCCTGTCCACGTGGAAATAAGGGAAATCGTTAACTCCGTGAACCCTGTATTTAAAGCGGAGCTCTTAACACCGGACGGTAAGAGGACGGGTGTCCTCCTCGCTGTGAAGCACGGGATAGTCTCAGACGAGCCGGCCCTCGTTGCCCACTACCTCCCTTGGAATACCATATCCGTCGAGAGGCTGTCGGACGCAGGCCTCCACATCGTCGGCCTCATACAGCTGTGGGAGGAGGGGAAGAAAAGTCCCGAGACCGCGAGGGCCCTGGCCTACCTGGCAGCAAGGTACTTCCACGAACGCATTCCGATACTCGACATGTGGGGGGAGAATGCTGGGGAAAGGCCCTTTGACATCTACACGTACGAGCCCGACGAGGCCGAGACGAAGGACCTTATGACGTTTATGAGGAGGTTGAGATCCCTCCTCACCACACCCAGAGACATCCTCAGGGACGAAGAACTACTCAGGGTATTCAGAGAGACCTTCAGGGAGTTCGTAACCCACCCAGAGAAGATGGACGAGGCGGAAAGGATGTGGAGGGAAAGGGTGGTTGAAATCCTGAAAAGGGCCGGATATACGCTGAAAAAGGTTCCCAAGACCTAACCGATGTAGTTCGGGCTTTCCTTCCTCGCCCTTCTCTTCATCTTCTTTATGGTCTCTGCGAAGCTCTCGTACCACTTCACGACCTCGGAGTCCAGGGAGGGCCTCACTTCCTCCATGGCCTTGAGAAAGTGTTTCATCTTCACCTTAGTGGGCTTCATACCGCTCTCCTCAAGTGCTATGAACACCGCTTCCCTTACAAGAGCCATGAGATCCGCTCCAGAGTAGTTCTCCGTCATCTCAGCGAGCTTTTCCAGGTCAACGTCCTTGTCGAGGGGAACGTTCCTCGTGTGGACCCTCAGGATCTCGAGGCGAGCGTCCTTGTCTGGAGGTGGCACGTATATTATTCTGTCAAACCGACCGGGTCGGAGGAGGGATGGATCTATGATGTCCGGCCTGTTCGTGGCGGCTATCACCACGACGTCCTTCAGCTCGGCTATGCCGTCCATCTCCGTGAGGAGCTGGTTCACAATCCTGTCAGTAACGTGAGAGTCGGGGAAGAGGCCCCTCATGGGGGCGATGGCGTCTATCTCGTCGATGAATATCACGGTGGGAGCGCTCTGCCTCGCCTTCTGGAAGACCTCTCTTATGGCCCTCTCACTCTCTCCCACCCACTTCGAGAGGATCTCGGGGCCCTTTATGGCTATGAAGTTTGCCTCGCTCTCCGTGGCAACGGCCTTGGCGAGGAGGGTCTTGCCCGTTCCGGGCGGGCCGTAGAGAAGGACACCCTTTGGGGGCTCTATACCCATCTTCTCGAAGACATCCCTGTGTTTGAGCGGATACTCTACTGCCTCGCGCAACTTCTTCTTTACGTCCTTGAGGCCTCCCACATCGTCCCAGTGGACATTGGGGACCTCTATGAACACCTCCCTCAGGGCGGAGGGCCTCACCTCCTTCAGAGCCTCTTCGAAGTCCTCCCTCTTCACGACGAGCTCGTCGAGAACCTCGGGCGGAATTTCCTCCTTATCGAGGTCTATCTTCGGGAGCACCCTCCTGAGCGCCTTCATGGCAGCCTCCTTTACGAGGGCGGCAAGATCGGCACCCACGAAGCCGTGCGTTCTCTCGGCGAGCTCCCACAGGAGCGAATTTCTCAGGGCTGTTTCGACTCTCTCCCTAACGACGTAGGAGGACGACTGTATTATTCCCTTCATCTCCTCGAGGTTCTTTGCCTTCTTTATCTTATTGTAGAGCTCTCTGAGCTCCTCCGCATAGGAAAGCTCCCTCTCGAGAATCTCACCCACCCTTTCCTCACTCTCCTTCGAGAGCTTCCGGCCGAGTTCCCCTTTTAGGTCCTTTATGGCGTCCTTAACTCCCTCTCCTTTCCTTATCTTCTCGAGAACCCTCTCTGCGGCCTCTATTTCTTGAACGAGCTCCTTTACCACCTTCCTAACCCTGTCTGCCGAGTCGTAGACATCCAGGGGGACGTGCCTCGTGTGGATTTGTAGAATCTCGAACCTCCCCTTCTTGTCGGGAACTGGAAGTTCTATCTCTCTGTCGAACCTTCCGGGTCTCCTGAGGGCAGGATCGATGGCGTTCGGCCTGTTCGTGGCGGCTATGACTATGACGTCCCCCCTCGCTTCCAATCCATCCATGAGTGTCAGGAGCTGGGCCACAACCCTCCTCTCGACCTCTCCGAGAACCTCCTCCCTCTTCGGGGCGATGGCGTCTATCTCGTCGATGAAGATGATAGCGGGTGCGTTCTTCTTGGCCTCCTCGAAGATCTTCCTCAGCTTCTCCTCCGCCTCGCCAACGAACTTGCTCATGATCTCAGGTCCGTTTATGGCTATGAAGTGGGCGTTTGCCTCGTTGGCAACGGCCTTGGCGAGGAGGGTCTTGCCCGTTCCGGGCGGGCCGTAGAGAAGGACACCCTTTGGGGGCTCTATTCCGAGCTTCCTGAAGAGCTGTGGATGTTTCAGGGGCAGCTCGATCATCTCCCTTACCTTCTGGATCTGGTCAGAGAGTCCCCCTATGTCCTCGTAGGAAACGGACGAGGCAGTGAGGGCCCCGGCAAGCTCCTCCCTTATCACGATTTTCGTAGCGTTCGTCACCCTCACGACGCCACTTGGGTTTGTCGAAACGACGGTGTAGAGGTTCTTCCTGAAGATGGGGATGATTAGTTTGTCCCCCTTGACGAGGGGACGCCCGAGGAGGAACTTGAGGACGTAGTGCTCATATCCCTTCAGGAGAACGGCGTCCTCGGAGGCGGGGGCGAGGACCACCTGTTTGGCCGGCTTCCACTCAGCGACGCGGACAACGACCTCGTCCCCTATGGAAACTCCTGCGTTCTCCCGCGTTATCCTGTCCATCCTTATTATCTTCTCGCCGATGTCGGAGGTGGGTGCCGGCCAGGCAATGGCAGCAGTCTTCTTCTTCCCCTCTATCTCCACGATCTCGCCGAAGACTATGCCGAGCTCTCTCTTCGTTTGTAAATCTATGGCAACAATCCCCCTGTTCACATGTGAGGGGAGGGCGTCCGCCACCCTGAGCTTTACCTCTCTCTTTTCCTCCGCCACGAAGAACACTCTGGATGGTTGTGTTTAAACGACCTTCTCGAGGTTGAGGGGGCCGGGGGGCAGGAGCGAGAGGAGGTCGTCGAGGTACTCGCTACCCAGTCCGAGCTCGTGAATAACCTTTTTCGCCACGTCGGTCCTGCTCTCCCCTCCAGGTGTCAGGAGAAACCTCGTCTTCTCTGTCTTCGCCGCAGAGACGAAGAACCTCTCCCCGTCGAAGCCGAGGTAGAGCCGGAGGGGAGCCTCGAGCCAGTTCCTCTTCCCCCTCACTATGACGCCCCCTCTCGGACGGTACTCGCCGGACGGCGGGGAGAGGGATACCTGGGAGGCCTCCACGTAGAAGACGGGGACGGAGTGGAGTCCGAGTCTCCACGCCCTTGAGTAGGAGGCGGCAAAAACGGCGGCCTCGTTTATCTCCCCCTCTGTGGCGTTTTTACCGTCCTTGAGCACGACAGCAGGGGCTCCCACAATGTCGGCGTGAAAGAAGAGATCGTCCTCAGAGAGGTACTTCCTTACTATCACCTCATTTGTCCTCGCATCCCTCCCCCCTATGACGAGCCGTCCCCCGGAGGTGAACATCCACCTGAACGCCTCGTACCACTCTCTCTTCCTCCTCTTCCTGAGCTCCGCAACCTTCTTCGCCTCCCCCTCCTCCCGGACCTTCCGCTCCTCCTCCTCTATCAGCTTTATCAGCCGTTCTCTCTTCTTCTTCAATTTCTTCAGTCGCTCGTGTAGCTCCTGCACGTTCTCCCACAGGCTCTTTGTGATGTCAAGCCTGAGCTCCACCCTCCATCCTCCTCCTTATGGTCTCCCTTTCCCTAAGAAATACATCGACGAGGTTTGAAAGAATGTCCCTCGAGGCGTTCACGACATCCGTCCTCTCTTTCTCCCCCCTCTCCACCCTCTCCATCTCCTCCTCCAGGCGGGACGTGATGGCAGGTGAAAGGGTTTCCGGTGCAATCTCCCTAAGGAGGTCATAGACGAGTTCGCCGAGCGGCGTGGGCCTTATTCTCTTCTTCCCGGTGATGTAACCCCTGCGGTGGAGCTTCGCTATGATCTCGGCCCTCGTGGACTTCGTGCCCAGGCCCAGGCTCTCCATCTTCTTAACGAGCTCGCCGGGGGAGTAGCGGGAAGGGGGCTTTGTCTTCCTCTTCTCGAGCTTCACATCGAGGACGGGAAGGAGCTCCCCTTCCCTGAGGTCGGGCAGTTCCCTCTCCTCCACCCTCACGGGGTAAACAGCCATCCACCCCTCCCTCAACACGGTCTTCCCCTCTGCCACAAAGACCGTTCCGTCCACGTCGATCTTCGCCCATTTCTCCATCAGCTCTGCCTCTGGTAGGAGGGTGGCGAGAAACCTCCTCACCACGAGGTCATAGACCCTCGCGTGCTCCGGGGGAAGTGTTTCCCTCGGCACGTCAACGGGGTGGATGGGTGGATGATCCTCCGTCTTCCTCCCCCTCGACGGACGGTAGGGAGGCCTTATCTCGCTGATAAACCTCTCATACCGTCTTATCGTGGCGAGCCTGCGGAGTATTCCGGCGAAGTCGAGATCCTTCGGATATGTCTGGTTGTCCGTCCTGGGGTAGGAGATGAGTCCGCTCATGTAGAGGTCCTCGGCGATGTCAAGGGCCTTCTTCGGAGGAAGGCCGAGCACCCTGCTCGCCTCGGAGAGGAACGTCGTGGTGTCGAAGGGTGCGGGGCGGGGTACCTTCACCGTCCTCTTTGCAAACTCCGTCACCCTGCCCTCCTTCCCCCTCACCCTCTCCACGATCTCCTCTGCCCTCTTCTTCTCGAAGAACTTCTCCGGGTGCGTTCCCCAGAACGGGGCGTCCGCACCGAAGAGTGCGGAGACGATGTAGTAGGTCTTCGGCCTGAACTCCCTAATCTCCCTCTCCCTCTCGACGACGAGGGCGAGGGTGGGGGTCTGAACTCTCCCAACAGAGAGGAACTCCTTTCCCCTCCTCCCGGAGGTGAGGGAAAGGGCCCTGGTGAGAACGGCCCCCCAGAGGAGGTCCACCTCCCTCCTCGTGAACGCAGCCTCGGCGAGACGGGTCTTCGGGGGCATCAGGTTCCTGAACGCTCTCTTCACCTCCGAGGGTGTGAGGGCCGAGAACCAGGCCCTCATAACAGGCTTGTCCCTGAAGAGGTACTCGACGACTTCCCAGCCGATGGCCTCGCCCTCCCTGTCGGCGTCCGTGGCCACTATTACGGCCTCTACCCTGTCCTTGAGGGATCTCAGGAGCTCCACGGTCCTCCACGCAGTCACCTTCCTCATTATGGGCGCCCGCACGAGCTCCCTCAGCCTCTTCAGGCTCCACCTCGAGAACTCCTTGGGGAAATCGACGTCTATCACGTGTCCACGGAGGGGCACGACGACATATTCTCGACCGCCGAGGTTAAAAATATACATAACGCTTCTTCCGACCCTCTCCGTCCTGAACCTTCCGCCCGAGAGAATCTCGGCTATTCTCCTCCCTGCCTTGGGCTTCTCAGCGAGTATGAGTATCATCCGAGCACCCTCTGTCCTATCTTGGAGGGTATCGTTATCTCCTTCTCCGTTCCCTCGAGCACAACGGACGTCTTTATGTCAATGACCCCCTCCAGCTTCCCTATCTCCTTTATGAGCCTCTTGAGCTCGTCAACGCTCTCGCCAATCCCCTTGGCCACTATGGGGTACTCGCCGGCCACCACATAGACCTCTATTATGTTGGGAAAGCTGAGAAGCTTCCTGTAGACCACGTAGATCTCGGACGGATCTGCCCTGAGCTCAACGAAGAACGTGTAGTAGTAGCCCAGCTTCTTCCTGTCAACCACCGCACTTATCTTCTTTATAATCCCCCTTGCCATCAGCTTCTCAACCCTCTTCTTCACGGCCACGTCAGAAAGCTTCGTTTCCTTGGCAATCTGGGCGTAGGATGCCCTGCCGTCTGCGAGGAGTATTCTCAGGATCTTGAGGTCTATGGTGTCGAGCTCCGGATTCATAGTTAAAATTACGAACCGCTCTCCCTTTATATGATTTGCCTTCCTAAATGAGAACGTGGCCGTCAGCCCGAGGCTCATGAGCGTCGTGGCGAAGCTCATGGATCTCGGTGCAACGCCCCTGGAGATAGCCCAGGTTCTCGAAGCGGTGGGCGAGTCCCCGGACGAGGAGGGGATATACAGGGAGCTGAGGAAGATAAACCCCGATCTCGCCGAGTCCTTCAGGAGGGAGATGAACCTCTTCGTTTGGAGATCAGACCTGAGGAAGGAGCCCTTCACAAGGTCGAGGATAACGAAGTCTCTCACGCGGGAAACGGGGATCCCGAAGTCCCTCGCCGAGAAGATAGCGAGGGAGGTGGAGGAGAGGGTCAGGGACACGAACCTCACGTTCATAACATCCTCCCTCATACGCGAGCTCGCCCTCATAAAGCTCATCGAGTACGGGATGGAGGAGGCGTACAGGAAGTACGCGAGACTGGGGATTCCGGTCTATGACCTCCTCAGCATGGCAAGGAAGAAGGAGGCTCTGGAGGAACGCGTCGCGAGGAAGATCCTCACCCAGTACTCCATCCTCTACCTCCTCCCGAAGCCTCTCCTCGAGGCCATCTACGAGGGGTATGCCGAAGTGAAGGGGATCTCCGATCCCTTTGTGCCGTTTGCCCAGACCTACTTCACGAGGGTGACGGACGTCGAGAGGTGGTTCCAGGGCCTCGCCTATTATCTCATTGGGAGGCCTTACGTGGACATTCCGTCGATATACGTCCCGCCGTCCCTCGAGGAGCACCACCTCGAAGTCCTCCGCGCCATCTCGAGGGGGGCTGGCGCCATCCTGTGGTCCACCGAGGAGCTGGATGGTGTAAAAGTCTCCGAGATTCCTGTCTATTCCTTCGGGAGGGTTCCTGACAGGAGGGTGCTCGACCTCGTCGTGATAGATGTCGAGAGAGTGTTTATCTCCTCCCCGGCCCCCGAAGCCCTCAAGACACTCGAAGAGCTCGCGTCTGCACTCGAAGGGTATCAGGAGAGGAAGAGGGAGCTCGCAAGATCTGGCAATATCTACGTGAGGCTTGAGGGGATGGACAGGGTAGAGAGGAGGGGAGAGGTGGAAGAGTTTTTCTCGCGCTTCAGGCTTCTAAAGCCCTCCGAGTGAGGGGGTAGCGGAGAAGATAGGCGAGGGAGAGGATGGTTGTTAGGAAGGGAATGGTGAAGAGGACCGTGAGGAGAACAGAGAGGACGAGACCCACTCCCCCGAGGTGAACCTCGAGGAAGTAGGCCGTGAGGAGGAGAACCGTTCCCACGAAGAGGAACTCGAGGAGCACTGCGGGGTTTCTCATCCACGCCTCCACGCTACTGAGGACGTTGTCGAGCTCTCCGACGTCGTCAACTGCCACGGCCACGGGATAGAGAATGAGGAGGAGCCAGAGGATGAGGGCGAGCCACGGGAGACCAGAGACTGTGAGGTAGTAGGAGAGGAAGGACATGAGGAGGAAGAAAATCGTTATCTTTATGTACCTGAACACCGTCTCCTCGATCCCAATCTCTCTATGGTGTCCTACGACATCAGCAAGCCACCTCACGTGTTTATAGAAGTAGAGGGAGAAGACAAGAGAGCCCGCGAGCGCGATGACCCACGTGACAATGCTTGTGGGGAACACCGTAGCCGCCTCGAGCTGTCCTCCCCAAGAGTGGGCGACACCCATGATTATCAGGAGAACACCGAGGAGGTAGGCCTCC
>JALTNN010000090.1 GCA_027000685.1 Microcaldota archaeon | reverse complement strand
CTCCCCCTCTCTTTTCACCCTCCTCGTCACATTCCCCTCCACCACATCGCCTGGGAGAATGTGGAGGGAGAGGAGCCAGAGGTCCTCCCTGTCCTCCGGGACGACCTCGACGAGCCCCCGCTTCCTGTCAATGAACGCTATCCTCATCCCTTAAATTTCTATTCCACCCTTCTTTAATCCATGCAGATGGACAGGGACGGGATCATCTCGATCCTCATAGGTGTCGTACTCATCTTCATAGCCTGGTTTTGGAAGTCTATGGAGGTGTCAGATCCCCTCGCGATCCTCGTGGGTCTCTTCATCGAGATGATAAGGGGAGGGCTCCTCGGGCTCGGACTCCTCTTCGTACTCGTCGGCCTTCTCTTCATCTTCGGGTGATGTGTGTGAGGATAGCCGTCATAGACTACAACAAATGCAGACCGGACAAGTGCGGCTTCCTCTGCGCCTCTGTCTGCCCCGTGAACAAGACGGGGACAGACCCCGCCATAACGATGGAAGGGGGAATCGTGCGCATATCAGAGGAGTTATGTATAGGTTGTGGCATATGCGTTCGGAAGTGCCCCTTCGGAGCGATAACCATCATAAATCTCCCCCACGAGCTCGGAACCCCCGTCCACCAGTACGGGCCGAACATGTTCAGGCTCTACGGCCTTCCACTCCCAAAACAGGGATCCGTGGTGGGGATAATAGGCAGGAACGGCACGGGAAAGACGACGGCCGTCCGGATACTCGCGGGGGAGATCGTACCCAACCTCGGGAACTTCGAGACAGAACCCACATACGACTCCGTCATAGAGTTCTTCAAGGGGACGGAGCTACAGTCCTATTTCACGAGGCTGAAGGAGGGGAAGATACGGCTCGTCCACAAGATACAGGCTGTTGACATCATAAGGAAGAACCTGAAGGGCCCAGTAAAGAACCTCTTACCTAAGGGGGACAGAACGAGGGAAATACTCTCCCTCCTCGGCGCCGAGTACCTCCTCGAGAAGAACGTGGAGACGCTCTCCGGGGGTGAGCTCCAGAAGCTCGCCATAGCCGCGGCACTCCTCAGGGAGGGCGAGGTCTACTTCTTCGACGAGCCCTCCTCATTCCTCGACATAAGGGAGAGGATGAGGATGAGCAACGCCATAAGGATGGTCCTCCGCGACAAGACGGTTATAGTGGTGGAGCACGATCTTGCCGTCCTTGACTACCTCAGCGACTACGTTTTCGTTGTGTTCGGCGAGCCCTCCGCCTACGGGAGGTTTTCGGGTATAAAGGGGGTCCGTGAAGGCATAAACCAGTTCCTCCTCGGATTCCTGAGGGAAGAGAACGTCAGGATAAGGGAGTACGAGATAGTCTTCGAGAAGAGGGCCGTCTCCTCGAAGCCAAGGACAAAACCATACCTCACCTATCCCTCCTTCACCGCGAGCCTCGACGGCTTCTCCCTCTCCGTCGAGGGAGGTGAGGTCTATGAGGGGGAGGTGATAGGCGTTGTGGGGCCCAACGGGATAGGGAAGACGACGTTTGTAAGGGCCCTCGCCGGCGAGATCGAGACGGATCCTCCCCTCAACCTTGACATATCCGTGTCCCACAAGCCCCAGTACGTGGAACTACCCCCTGTCCCTGTGAGGGAGCTGTTCAAAGATGTAAACGAGGAGATCTTCGAGGAGGAGATAAGGAGGCAGCTCGAGATAGACAGGCTCCTCGACGCGGACGCCTCAACTCTCTCCGGCGGAGAGAAACAGAGGGTGGCGGTGGCCCTCGCCCTATCAAGGGACGCCGACCTCTACCTCCTCGACGAGCCCAGTGCATTCCTCGACGTGGAGCAGAGGGTGAGGGTCTCCAAGGTGATAAACAGGGTGATGGCGAAGAGGAAGAGCGTGGCCTTCGTGGTGGATCACGACGTCGCCTTCGTGGACTACATTTCCGACCGTATAATGGTGTTCCTCGGGGAGCCCGGGAGAGAGGGACATGCATCCCCACCCCTCGACAAGAGGAGGGGGATGAACGAATTGCTAAAGTTCCTCGGCATAACGTTCAGGAGGGATCCCCACACGGGGAGGCCGAGGATAAACAAGCCGGGATCCCAGAAGGACGTGGAGCAGAGGAGGAGGGGGGAGTACTACTACGAGTAGTAGGCAAGCGTGGGGATTATCAGGAAACCGAAGAGGGAAGAGGGCGGCGAGTTTCTCGACAAATATCCCAGCGCGAGGGAGGATATGAGGAGTAGCACGTTTCCCACGCCGAGATAGAGAGCGTGCGCCACCATAATTCCAAGTAATACCTCCTTCGGGAGGACAAGCCTCTCAACTTCGAGGACTTCCCCCAAAGAGATGACGAGCAACAGCGAAAGGGTGTACGCTGTCCCTACGAGAAGGAGGATTTCCGGATAGGGGTACGAGATGAAGGACGTGAGAACGGCCCGCGTCCTCCAGTAGAGGAGGGAGACGAGGGAGAATAACGGTGTGAGGGCTGCTGCTACTGCCACGCTCCCCCCTCTGAGGAGGTGTGCCCACGCCGAGGGTGGAAGCGCCGGGAAGTAGCCCGTTAGAAGGGACGCAACCACACCCCTCCTCCAGTCACCCCTTCTCTCCTTCACCTCCCTCCCGAAGAGAACCCTCGAGCCAAAGATGTAGAAGAGGCCCGAGGCGAGGGGGAGCGTTACGGCGACAGGCTCTCTGAGTATAACAACACCCACGAGCCCGGATAGGAGGAAGGGAAGAGGGTACTTCATGAGGGGGAGCGAGGCGAGGAGGAGAACGGGGAACAGCACACTCCTGGGCATCCTCAAACTGTAAAGGGCTACCGCAACCGGAACGAGAGCCAGACCTGCCAACATTCCTATGAGTACGTCCCTGAACGTGTACGGATCCTCTCCCGCCGTTTCCGGATGGAATATCCCCTTCCTCGCGAGCACTATTCCCGTGCCCGTGAAAACCCCGTACATTACGCCCAGGAAGAACGGGTCGTCGTCCCCGAAGAGCATGGGGTGAAGTCCGGGAC
>JALTNN010000089.1:11033-11367 GCA_027000685.1 Microcaldota archaeon | reverse complement strand
CGCCCCGCTTGGACAGTCAGCATCCGAGCAGCACTCCACAGATCCTATTACCATCCACTCTAGACACCCATCTCCGTCCGTGTCTTCACACGTGTAGCGCGTCCTGTTCTCGCACTTCTCCTCACCGGAGTATGAGCAGATGTTAACACACTGTGTTGTTTTCAGGACACACTCATGGTCCTTACACACTGTTCCTACCGGACAATCTGCATCCGAACAACACTCCACGCAGGACGTCGAGCAGGACTCCACAACTGCCCATCCACTCCACTCCGTACAGGGATCCGTGTCATAGTTCCCACACGTCCTCTGCTCGAGGGCAGCCCCGTTACAC
>JALTNN010000089.1:2219-11023 GCA_027000685.1 Microcaldota archaeon | reverse complement strand
CACTGTGTCTCCGTGGTTCCGGAGCTGCACTCGTTCGTACAGACCGTCGTGTAGCTACAGCTCCCGTTCTGGCAGAAGTAATCGAGGTACGTATCACCGTAGAATCCGTCGTAGGCGTCACAGTTCCCGACGACTACCCATCCACTCCACTCAAGACACGGGTCGTCGTCGTAGTTCCCACATGTCCTCTGCAATATCCCTTCATCTCCTACGCACTTGGTCTCTGTGCTACCCAAGGCGTTACACTCGTCCTTACAGGTGCTCGTCACACTAATCGTTACCGATCTCGACGCGGAGGCTCCCAAAGCGTCCTTCGCCCTACAGACCACGGAGTGTGTGCCGGCGGGGAGGTTGCTTAGGGAAGTATTACATACAGCAGCCGTTCCTTTCAACTCACACACGTCCAGAGGCTTACCGTCTATCTCCAAACCCATGGAGGATATACCGTCCGCATCCTTGGCTGTGCAGGTGAGCGTGAAGGTTGTGGCTTCGTCGCCATCGGGAGGACTCACCACGAGGTTTATCGAGGGAGGTGAGTTAGGCTTCGTCTTACAGGTGTAGTCCTCACAATAACTACCCGTCGGACAGTCCGCATCTGAGCAACACCCCACGTACTCTACTGTCTTGAGATCCTTACACGGGTCGTCGTCGAACTGCCCACAGACCTTGAGTTGATGGTTTGAGCAGACCTCCTCTCCGACCACTCCGCACTCATCACGACACGTCTCACTTACCGTATATGTACAGGTGTAGTTGCTGCAGTAGTAGTCCCTGTATTGGTTGCCCACCCATCCGTCGGGAGGACAGTCAGAATCCGAGCAACACCCCACATCTCTCATCACAAGCTCCTTACACCCGTCACCATCTACGTCCTTACATTCCCTCAGCACTCCACCGGCACACGAGGTAGAGTCGCACTCGTCCTTACATCTTGTCTTGACGACTACCGTTGTCACGGATCTATTACTGAGACCATAATCGTTCCAAGCGGTGAGCGTAATCGTGTATGAACCGGGGTCAAGGTAGGTACAGGTGACCGTCTTTGAGAAGGGACTCACGACGTTCTTGAACTCGTACGTCTTGCCGTTTCCACAGTCCAGCCCTACCCTATCAATACTTCGGTCTTCCCTCACAGAGAAGCTAACAGAAACCGACTGCCCGGGCGCAATCTCATTGGGTGTGACGGTGAGGGAGACCTCGGGAGGAGACGTATCGACGGTTTCCTGTGTGATATCATAAGGTTCCCACCTATAGACACCGTTTTTAACCTCCCTGCACTCGAACATCATACTTCTTACGAGTATGGTAGCTCCTGCGCCATGGAACATGATACTCTTGACGATCCTTCCCCCACTTCCAACAACCTCTTTTACGGACACACACCCCGCCTGAAGAGTTTTCGTAGTAATACGCAGCCCTTCTCCCTCACACACTATGAAACTTTTCTGGGATTTGCAGACTACAGGCGAATCCACGACCTCCTTAAAGATCGTGGTACCAGATTGACGGATCTTGTAGTAGTTCTCCGACGTGAAAAGCATTCGGATAGGGATTGTAGGTAGGTTATCGATTGTTCTACGGATGGGGATCTGAGCATACACAGCGGAGAATACGAGGAGCACTAAGAATGTTGCACCCAGAAACCTCACATTACCCATCAGTAATTCAAAAATCTGGTGGATTTTAAGCATTACGCTCGGGCACTGTGGATGTATATGTAAGAGCCCCGGGCGGGATTTGAACCCGCGACCTCTCGCTTACCAAGCGAGCGCTCTACCAGGCTGAGCTACCGGGGCACGCATAGTGAGAGGGTAAAGAAAGGTTAAAAGGGTTCATCCAGCGGGCGTACCAAGGACGAGCGGAACCCTACCGCTCCCGTAGCCCATCTTCCAGACCTCCACCTCCAGCCTGTCGAAGAGGGAGGGATCGACCTCCGTGTCCACCGTAGCACGTGCCACGCTATCCCCAAGTACCCCACAGGACTTCAACTTACCCGACCCAATCTGCACGTCTCCCGTTCCCGACACCCCGTAGAGTATGGCGAGAGATCCCTCCCAGCCCCTGCACGACACGAGGTAGAGGTTCATGTCCACGGTGTACATAGAGTCCGTTCCGGGGGATATACGGCCCTCCGCCTTCACGGGCTTGGGAGGTGTGGAGATGTCGGGATTCTTCGTCCTCCCACCCAGCTCCATGACGACGCCGTGGACTACAAGGGACAGGGAGAGGGCGAAGAGAAGGGTGAGGAGAACCGCCACAAGGTGGTGTAGTCCCCTCACGCCTCCCAAGAGGAGGGAAATGGCTTAAAGTGAGTGCGTGGCTCACACGAATTAAAAACGTTCCACAGAAGTATGTTACCGATGTCCGAGGAGCTCGGCGTGAGCGTCGGAAAGGAGGAGAACTTCTCCGAGTGGTACCTCGACGTCGTGAGGAAGGGAGGCTTCGTAGACCAGAGAACCCCCGTGAAGGGATGTGACGTCTTCATGCCATGGGGATTCGCCATATGGGAGAACATCCAGAGGATAGCCGACCCCATGTTCAAGGAGCACGGCGTGAAGAACGCCTACTTCCCCCTCTTCATCCCGAAGTCCCTCCTTGAGAAGGAAGCAAAGCACTTCTCGGGCTTCGTCCCCGAGGTTGCGTGGGTGACGAGAGGGGGCGACGAGGAGCTCGACGAGTGGCTTGCAATACGTCCGACTTCGGAGACGATAATGTACTACACGTTCTCCAAGTGGATATCGTCGTACCGCGACCTCCCCCTCCGCATAAACCAGTGGGTGAACGTGGTGAGGTGGGAGACGAAGGCAACCCGTCCCTTCCTCAGGACACGCGAGTTCCTCTGGCAGGAGGGACACACCGTCCACGCCACCTATGAAGAGGCCGCGAAGGAGGTCCTCGACATCATAGAGATATACTCGCAGATATTCGATGAGTATCTGGCCCTCCCCTTCCTCGTGCTGAAGAGAACGGAGAACGACAAGTTCGCAGGTGCAGACTACTCCATAGCCTTTGACACCTTCGTCCCGGAGGCTGGGAGGTTCCTCCAGCTCGGAACTGTCCATCACCTTGGCCAGAATTTCTCGAGACCCTTCGAGATAACGTTCAAGGACAGAGATCAGAGGGTGAAGTACGCTTATCAGACCTCCTGGGGCTTTTCAACGAGACTCATAGGTGCCATCATTGCCTTCCACGGCGATGACAGGGGAGCCATAATCCCCCCGGCCGTGGCACCGGTGCAGGCGGTGGTGATCCCCATCCCCTTCAAGGGGAAGGAAGAGACCGTGATGGAGGCGGCGAGAAAGATCTACAGCGAGCTGGAGTACATGGGGGTGCGAGTCGAGCTCGACGACAGGGAGGACAAGACACCGGGCTGGAAGTTCAACGAGTGGGAGCTAAAGGGGGTACCCTTGAGGGTAGAGGTGGGCCCCAGGGACGTGGAGAGGGGTGGCTTCACACTCGTACGAAGGGATACGGGCGATAAATTCTTCGAGACGGATCTCCGGAGGGTGCCCGAGCTCCTTGAGGAGATCCAGGAGAATCTCAGGGAGAGGGCGTGGGAGAAGTTCAGGTCCTCCATCATGACAGTGGAGGATATGGACGGTGTGAAGAAAGCGGTTGAGGAGAAGAAGATTGCCAGGACCTACTGGTGCGGTGACGAGGCCTGTGAGTTCGGCGTGAAGGAGGAGACGGGTGCCGAGATAAGGGGGACGAGGTTTGACGTGGACGAGAGCGGAGAAGCCAAAGGCAAGAAGTGCTTCTTCTGCGGAGGAGAGGCAAACTTCGTCGTTTATATAGGGAAGAGCTGGTAGGGCTGTGGCCCCGGCCAGAGACACCGGCTCATCTTTCCATCACCGGGCGTCGCCACCGGGGCCATACCGATTTATGGAGGATAACATTCAATATATTATTTGGATGAGATGGCTTATCTACAGGGCAAGAAAAAGGGCACCACTCTACTACGTTATCGGAGTTCCTTCACCCTCCCATGTGGAAAAGCAGTGGAAGAGGATGGAAGAGGAGGTATATAAAGACCTGAGGACGTTTGGATATCCAAGCAAGGTCACCCCCATCAAGCCCATAAGCCAAGCGACGATACCCCTGCGACAGGAGACGGTTTCTTACCTGAGAATGGCCACGAGAACGCTGAAAACCGACGTCAGCAGATTCTTCTGGAAACGGGCCGAGAAGCTTAAGAAAACCCAGGAGGTTGAGATGATAAGGAGGATATTAAAGGAGGCGAAGCGAGACAAGGACTACTTCCTCAAGAATCCGGAGAGGGCGAGAGAACTGGCAGAATTGGTGCACAAGGTCACCTCCACGCTGGCGGCGATATGGCTGAGAGAAACACCATAGTAAGTAACTCCCCCTTCGTGAGGGCAGCGACGACGTTGCCTTTTTATTCCGAAGGTATTTTTATGGCGTGGCAGAGTGGTGGCGCAAACCCCTGAGGGTGCTCCAGTTCAACATAGAAGACCGCTACGGGACACCGCTCCTAAGGGTCCGGGCTTCTGACGTTGTGAGGCTGGCTGTGGAGCTCGATGCGAACCTGATAGTTGTCTTTGCCCGCGATCCTTGGGGGCGCGCGTTCTTCCGGAATTCCAGAACGCACCCCTCTCATCCCCAACTCAAGGAGGACTTTGTACGTAACCTTATCACCATGGCCCACGAGAGGGGTATAAGGGTGGCACTCATGGTGGGTCACACGGCCGACCAGTACTACTTCTACAGGCACACAGAATGGGCACAGGTGAACTTCCGCGGGGAGTACATACAATTGGAGCACATCCCGCGCGAAGAGAATGGAAGACACGTGCCCGATTGGCCACAGATATGCATAAACTCGCCGTTTATTGATGTGATAAAGGAAGAGGTTCGAGAAGCCTTAGAATTAGGTGCGGATATGGTGTTTTTCGACTCGTTTAGGTATCAGCCGGACATAGAGAGGGCATGCTTCTGCGAGCACTGCAGGAAAAAGTTCAAGGAAGACACAGGCCTCGAGATGATAACGGAACCCCTCTGGCACGATTCGAGATGGAGGATTCAGTGGGAATGGAGGTACGACACGGTGGTTGAGAGGCTCACGGAGCTGAAGGAAGTGGCTGGCAACGTCCCAGTTATGTACAATTCACATCCGGCCGGCTGGAGCGGCCGTGCAAACAGGGTCGCCGAACGGGCCCGCACTGCTATAGACTTCGTGTTTGCCGAGGCATCAGAGACGGATCATCAGCCACCTGGCTTCATCTCGGAGATGGTTAAGCTTACAAAGGCCCTCTCCAAAAAACCCGCTGCAGCCTCAAGGAACTACTTCCACATGTACAGGACGACGGCTCCCACTACGGCCGTTGCGATCCGGCAGGGGCTCAGGGAGTCCATGATAGCGGGAGGCAACCTCTGGGTGCTCTTCTTCGGTAACGAGTTCTACCACAACGGCGTGAGGATCCCAGATATAAAACAGGTGTTCAGGGAACACGCCAAGCTGGAGGAGTACTTGGAAGCCGAGCCGTTCAGGTTCGTGGGAATCGTGTTCTCGGGTAGTACGATGGACCACTATGGGAGGGAACACCCATATGGATATGTTGACGAAGTGAGGGGTTTCTACTACGCCCTTATGCACGCGCACTACCCCGTCCAATTTATCTCGGAGGTTGACGCCTATGAGGTCAGGGATTATCCCCTTGTAATACTCCCCAACAACGTATGTGTCCCGAGGACTCTCGAACGGGAGATACGTGCATACGTGAAGGAGGGTGGAAATGTAGTATCGACATTTCTGACCTCCGCCTGGCCTGAATGTATAAAGGAACACGGCCTGGGTCTGTCTGACGTCTTTGGGGTGCGTTTGAAGGGGTTACTCCGTGTCCCGTGGAGCTACGTGACGCTCCCTGAGTGGGGTATAGACTACCCTGTCGTCTTCGGAGACATGAACTACGACTTTGGCAAGCGGCGGACGGAGTACAGGATGGCCTGGCACACTATGATAGATCCTGAAGGAGAGGGACTGGGCAGAGTAGGGTTCATATCCCAGTGGAGCGGTCCCGAGTACACGCTCGGACGGTCTCCACCGCCCTTGGGCGTTCTCATGGAAATGCCCTTTGTTGTGAGGAACCTATACGGCGAGGGGAAGAGTATATACTTTACTGGGCAGGTCGGCAGGCACTACTGGAGGGTAGGCCTCCCAGTCTTCAGAAAGATGATCCTAAGGGCGGTTGAAGAGACGGTTGGAAAACCTCCCGTGTTCGTAGAGGGTCCGGAGACCCTCCAAGTAGAGTACTTCAGGGATGGAGAACGATGGGTAGTCCATCTTCTCAACCACTCCTATAACCAGAGAATTATTACGACTTCTATAGGGAGGCCGAGGCAACCACTCCCACCATTTTCATCGACGGGCACCGTACACCCGATAAGGGAGGTGATACCCGTTGTGGCAAGAGTCAAACTCCCACCGGGCAGATGGAGAGTGACGTATCCGCTGGAGGAAAGGGAGGAAGTCGTGGAGGGAGAGGTGGAGGTAGGGGTAGGGGAGTACGAGGTTCTCGTCCTGGACCCCCTCTGACGTGTTGTCAGAACCTGGTGGCAACATTTATATACCCCCTCGGCGTTAGAAAGACCCATTGAAGCGTGTCAAGATAGTGGTGACGGCAGGACCTTCCATAGAGGATGAAGAAACACTCAAACGCGTCGTGACACACGGGGCAGACGTACTCCGCATAAACGCGAATCACGGGAGCAGGGAACAGTGGGAGTGGTTCTTAAGGAAGTGGAGGGAGATAGACCCGAACAACCCAGTGGCCCTTGACCTCAGAGGACCTTCAATTCGTGTGACCTCCGTCTCTAAGGAGACCTTCGAAACGGGCGAGCACGTGGTCATCGGCGAGGACATAAAGACGTCCGTCAACCTCGAACCTTACCTCGACGAGGGGGACACCCTCCTCATAGACGACGGTAGGGTCGTCCTTGAGGTGGTTCCCACGAGATCCGAGCACCTCGAGGCGGTGGTCCTCACCGGCGGCAGGGTGACGAGGGGCAAGTCGGTCAACGTACCGGGCATCGAGATACAGTTCGAACTTCCCACACCGAAGGACAGGGAAGATCTCCTCTGGGCCATAGAGAAAGGCGTAGACCTCGTATTCCTAAGCTTTGTGAGCTCTCCTGAGGACGTAAAGAGTGTGAAGGATTTCGTGGAGGACAGCGGAGGTGACCTGTGGGTGGTTTCCAAGATAGAGAACCGTGTGGGGGTGGAGAACGCCGAGCACATAACAAAGGTGTCAGACGGGATTATAGTGGCGAGGGGAGACTTGGGCGTTGAAATGCCGTTGGAACAGCTACCGCTCGTCCAGAAGCACCTCATAAAACTCGCTCGGAGGAGAGGCATACCGGCCATTGTCGCAACACAGCTACTCTCTTCGATGGTGGAAAACCCCTTCCCAACCAGGGCGGAGATAAGCGATGTGGCGAACGCCGTGCTCGACGGTGCATCTGCCCTTATGCTCTCTAACGAGACATCGGTAGGGAAATTCCCCGTGGAGGCCATAGACATCCTGAACAGGATCATCCTCTCCGTGGAGGACCGGGTTCCGGAGTGCACGGATCCCGTGATGGAGACAGAGGCCGACCACACCTCTTTGGCCGCACACGTGCTAGCCAAGTCAGTCGGAGCTAGGTACGTGTTCCTGCCCACGGTGAAGGGGAACACCGTGAGGAGACTCGCACGCTTCAACCCGAGATACACTATAGTCTCCGTGACGAACTCGGAGCGGATGGCCAGGAAGGTGAAGTGGATATACGCCACGGAGGTTTACGTCACCGAGAGGGATCCCTACTCTGAGGAGGCAATGGAGGAAGTAATAGGGGTCTATAAGGAGTCAGGGATTATACAGGAGGGCGAGCCGGTGCTCTGGGTTGATGTGAGGAGAGAGGGACAGACAATAAGGGTGGTAAAGGTTTAAAGTGCGCCGGCCGGGATTTGAACCCGGGCTGTCGGCTTGGGGGGCCGACGTGCTGCCAGGCTACACCACCGGCGCCCATAAACATGAGCGGTGGGAAGTGTTTTTAACGATAAAAAGGGAACGCATCTTCTTCTCGGGTGAGGATCGCCGTCCACAGGGGTGGCGGGACGGGCCCCCTTCAGAACACACTCGAGGGGATAAAGAGGGCTGTCGAGAGCGGGGCCGACTGGGTGGAGGTGGACGTCCACTTCTCCTCTGACGGCGTCCCCTTCCTGCGGCACGACAGGTGGATAAACGGGAGGAACGTGTTCGAACTCCCCTCGGAGAAGCTCATCTCCTCAGGGATTGATCCCCTCTCCAACGCCCTAGAGGCCTTCGACGTCACCTTCTACATAGACCTCAAGGGAGGGTTCAGGGAGACGCTAATCCCCATCATCGACGGACACGACGTGGTTATAGGCTCCTTCAACGGGCTGATACTTAGGGACCTGAAGGAAAGGGGGTTCAGGACCTCCCTAATCTTCTCCGCGGTTCTTTCCCCACGTATAATAGACGAGATTGCGGGAGAGACGGGGGCGGACTACGTGAATCCCGGCTGGGAGCACCACCTCCCATCACATTACGTCTCTCTTCTTGGTGAGATACACACCCCCGTTATCTCCTGGACGGAGAACAACGAGGAGGTGTTCAGGACCCTGTTCTCCGTGGCCGATGTTGTTATGACGGACAGGCTCGACCTCGTGAGGAAGTATAAACGTTTCGTGGAGAGAATGTAAGTATGGCGAAGATAGAGGTCATAGACTTCGGAACGCCCGACTACGAGGTGATAATAGGGCAGGGGAACTTCACGATAAAGAC